>JAYVVY010000380.1:0-3597 GCA_043786575.1 Ilumatobacteraceae bacterium | reverse complement strand
GTGTTGACCTCCACCCCATCGTCCAGCGGCCAGTCACCGAGACGAATGCACAGCGCCACGCGCAGGCCGCGCACATCACTCCCGGCGCCGACCACCCGCGGCGGGTTGGCCAGGGCAACGCTGTCGCGCCAATGCCGGCCGGAGATGACGTCCTCCAGCAACGCGCAGTCACCGACCGTGCGCGCCAGCGGGCCATCGTGGCAGTACTGATCCAGGTTGTACGGCGGCAACGCCGGTACGCGACCCCACGGCGGCTTGAAGCCGATCACGCCGCTGAGCGAGGCCGGAATGCGGATAGAGCCACCAATATCGGAGCCGGTTGCAAGGGGTGCGTATCCGGCGGCCAGCGCGGCGCCCGAGCCGCCCGAGGAACCGCCCGGCGAGTATTCCGTGTTCCACGGGTTACGGGTGATCCCCCAGTGCCGGCTGTGGCAGTACGGCGCACAGCAGAATTCGGGCGTGGTGGTGCGAATGTGGATGATGCCGCCCGCATCCTGGATGCGCTCGATGATCGGGTGGTCCAGAGGGGCGATCTCGTCGGCCAACACCAGCGAGCCCTGCGACCAGACGCGGCCCACCATCGGGTGCTCTTCCTTTGCCGCTACCGGCAGCCCTTCCAGCGCTCTGGCAGTGCCGTTGATGTATCGCTGGGCAGCGCCGGCCGCCTCCACTCGGGCCTCGTCGTAGCGACGGTCTGCCACCGCGTTCAGCGTCGGCTCCAGCCGTTCGATTCGTTCGATCAGCGCCTCCAGATACTCCACCGGCGACAACGCCTTCGACCGCATCGCCACCAGCGCATCGGTCGCGGTCAAGTATGCAAGCTCAGATTCACTCATGACCGAAGTCTGCTACAGGTCACGACCTCCCGACGCCCCTCATCAGCAATGCGGTTGCCCGGCCTCTGACCGCTCGCCCCTAACCCTGGCAACACCGCGCAGTCGTCGACCGGCACCGCCACTTCTGATGTGAGACGTTGGATTGTTGATGATGCACTCCCGGACGCGCCAGTGAGCACGCCGAAGCGTGCTCTCCCACAGAGTTTGAGTTTGTTCTCAGGTGTGAGTCGGGTCAGAACCTGAGTTGTTCCCATGTGCTGTGGGCGTCAGGCCGCCGCCGATGCTCTTCGTTGAGTGCAGTCGATGATGGTCCCGTTGGCGAGCTGTACCCGAAGCGAGTGTGCGTCACCGAGGACGTGTACACCGGGGCGGTGCTTCTCATGATGATGATGCGAGCACCACAACACCATGTTGATCACATCCGTAGGCCCGGCCGGGAACGGCACTAGGTGATCAACCTCACACCACGCAGCCGGGATCTCACACCCAGGCCAGCGGCACCCACCATCACGCAAGAGGAGTGCCTTGTATTGGTCATCGCTGGCGAGTCGTGCGGCGGTGCCCAGATCGAGGACCCGTGACCCTGCTTGGGTGATCCGTTGCAGGAGTGCATTCTCGGCGAGGTGACGTGCCACGCAGGCGGGGATGCGGTCCCCGTTCGCCGTGCGGGCCGGTGTGTCGGTTTCACCCAGGTAGGCGTCGACATCGAACACGAGCAGCACGGTCGGCCGCTCTCGCCCGCCTTTGACTTCGCCTTTGGCGAGGGCGTCGCACAACATGGTCAGCCCGTCAGCCAACCGCTGCTCGGTGGTGCGGGTGTCGCCTTGGCCGGGGGTACCGGCAACGAAGTTGATGGCGTTGAAGAACTGGCGTGACTGCAACGTGGGCAGCGTGACGGTGGTGGTGACCATCCCGTCAACCGGCGCACCAGAACGCACAGACCTGCGCTGGTAGCGACGGTCCTCGCGCTCCTCCTCAGTCTCGGGAGTCGGTGCGTTGATTTCCTTCCAGCGCTCGGCGGCCTTGCGAGCAGCAGTCGGCTTGGCGCCCTTCACTGCGTCGACCAGCTCCCCTACGTCCGCGTTGGCTGGCGCCTGGGTCACCGCGTCATGCAACGCGGCGGCACTCGCAGCAGACAGCTCGCCAGCGGCGACGGCAGCCGCAACCTCTGGCGAAGCGTCGGCGGTTTTGCCAAGCTCGAGCAAACCCTTGGCGCTTCCGTAGGACGTGTGGGTGGTGTTGGTCAGCCAGTCGGCCATGTCGCGCGCACCGGTCCCCCGCCACACCCCCGAACGATCCGCAGCAGCAACCAGTTGGGAGTGGGCAAGCGTGAACCGGTCGATGATCTGCTGCGTACGAACCACACCCAACGCCAGTTGCTGACGAGTCAGCGAACCAACGTGGACCGCAAGCAAGGCATCAGCAGCAGCTGCGCCAAGGTCGAGTGCAAGGTCCATACTGGCCACACTATCAAACACGTGTTCGTGTATCAACCTACGAACACAAGTTCTCCACGATTCCTATGAAACCTCGCCCGCCGATCGAAGAGTAAGCCCGGGGTGTCGCACAGCGGGCACGCCAGACAGCGAGCGGGCGGTTGACTGATCGGGCGGTCAGATACTGTGGGCGCCATGCCTGAACCCGGCCGCCTCAGCCGTTTGCTTGCGCCGCGGTCCATCGCCGTGGTTGGTGGCGCGCCGGCCGAACGGGTGGTGCAGCAGTGCCTCAAGCTGGGCTTCGAAGGCCCGATCTGGCCGGTGAATCCCAAGCGAGCCGACCTTGCCGGCGTGGCCTGCCTGCCCTCGCTTGACGACCTTCCCGGCGTGCCCGACGCGGTCTTCCTCGGCGTCAATCGACTCGCCACCGTGGAGGCCATAGGCGTACTCAGTCGCATCGGCGCCGGCGGCGCGGTCTGCTACGGCAGTGGCTTCGCCGAGGCGGGCGACGACGACCTACAGCAGTTGTTGCTGGATACCGCCGACGGCCTGCCGTTCTTCGGCCCCAACTGCTACGGCTTCGTCAACACCTTCGACCGCGTTGCACTGTGGCCCGACGAGCACGGGTGCGCTCGCAACGAGCGCGGCGTGGCGATCGTGTCGCAGAGTGGCAACGTTGCCGTCAACCTCACGTTCCAGCAGCGCGGCCTGCGTCTGGGCAGCATGATCACCGTTGGCAACCAGGCAAGCCTGGGCAGCGACGACGCGGTCGCGGCCCTGCTGGACGACGACCGCATCACTGCCATCGGCCTCTTCCTTGAGGCAGTTCGCGACGCGCAACAGTTCGCCGATGTCGCCGAGCGAGCGGCGGCCAAGGGCGTGCCGCTGGTCGCGTTACACACCGGGCGCAGCTTCGCGGGTGCACTCATCGCCAGCAGCCACACCGGCAGCATGTCCGGCCGGGCCACAGCGTACGACGCGCTATTCGCCCGCTACGGCGTCGCAACAGTTCGCACTCCTGCAGAGCTTTTGGAAACACTGAAGCTGCTCGACAACGGAGGCTCGCTGTCTGGCCGCAAGATCGTCTCGCTCAGCTGTTCGGGCGGTGAAGCATCGTTAGTTGCAGACCGCAGCGACGACACCGAGTTGGCGTTCGAGCCGTTCGCCATCGAGCACGCCAGCCGCATCGAGCACACCCTCACCGAACTCGTGTCGGTCAGCAACCCGTTCGACTACCACACGTTCATGTGGGGCGACCGGCCGGCGATGGCGCGCACGTTCGGCGCCGTGATGGACGGCCCGCAGGACGCGACGATGCTGCTGCT
>JAYVVY010000379.1:0-1927 GCA_043786575.1 Ilumatobacteraceae bacterium | reverse complement strand
GTAGCTGAGCTTGCGAACCGTGTAGGTCTCGTGCACGCCACCGCCCTGACGGCGAATGATGTTGCCCTGGAACACCTGCACGCGCTCCTTGTTGCCCTCAACCACCTTGACATGCACCTTGACCTCGTCGCCGGGCCCAAAATGCGGGATGTCGGAACGGAGGGACTGGCTGTCAACAAAATCTGTGGACTTCATGGCGCGAACTCTCTTACAGCGGTCGTCAAAGGAACACTCAAGGATAGGTGACAGATGGGAACTCTTCCAACAAGCGGAGGTCGGTTTCGCTGAGACCTCCGCGAGCCTCGATCAGATCGGGTCGGTCGCGAATGGTGCGATGCAGGGCTTGCGCGTGACGCCAACGGCCGATTCGAGCATGGTCGCCGCCGCGCAGTACCTCTGGCACATCCCAGCCGCGGTACTCCGCTGGCCTGGTGTAGTGCGGTTCTTCGAGCAGACCCGCCACCCCGAAGCTCTCATTGACGGGGCTGCTGGCATTGCCCATTGCGCCTGGCAGCAAGCGCACGACAGCCTCAATCACCAGGCACGCCGCGACCTCGCCGCCGTTCAGCACCACATCGCCGATGCTGAGCTCGCCGTCCACAAGATGCTCGCGCACGCGATGGTCGATGCCTTCGTAGCGGCCACAGATCATCGAGAAGCCCGGCAGCGCCGCCAGTTCGTGTGCCACCGATTGGTCGAAGGAACGTCCACCGGGGCCAAGCATCAGCAGCGGTCGCGGAGGGTCCGATGCCTCCACCGCCTCAAACAGGGGCGCTGCTTTCATCACCATGCCGGCGCCGCCACCGAACGGGGAATCGTCGACAGTGCGGTGCACGTCGGAGGTGTGATCGCGCGGGTCGTGCATCCGCAGGTCCAGAAGGCCGGAGCCTCGGGACCTCCCCAGC
Source organism: Ilumatobacteraceae bacterium (assembly GCA_043786575.1). Lineage (GTDB taxonomy): Bacteria > Actinomycetota > Acidimicrobiia > Acidimicrobiales > Ilumatobacteraceae > UBA668. The sequence continues at coordinate 1,022 of JAYVVY010000379.1, read as the reverse complement.
AAACCCTCCGCGCAGAAGCCATCGACCAGCCCGGGGAAGATGGTGAAGACGTCAATGCGCATTGAACTGGCATCCTACGGGCGATGATCTTCCACCTCACCGACCCGGCTCGCTGGGCACAGTCACTCGCAGCAGGCGAACACACCGGTTCCAGCCGTGGCGTAGAACTCGCCGACGAAGGCTTCATCCACTGCAGCACCGCCGCCCAATGGCCAGCCACCGTCGAGCGCTTCTACGCCGATGTCGATGCCCTTGTGCTGCTCCACATCGACGAGACGCTACTGAACGTGCCGCTGGTGGTCGAGCAACTCGGCGACGCGCCGGAGCCGTTCCCCCACGTCTATGGACCAATTCCGTTGGCTGCCGTCGTCAACGTCGAGCGTTTGCGCTGATCCTGAAGCGGACTACCCATCCAGCAGTTCGAAGAGGCCTTCGGGTGGCTCGATGGTCACCATGCCGGGCTCCGTGGCGACGATGAACACAATCGGCACCAGCGCTCCCGATTCCAGCTCCAGCAGGTCGTGCGCCGGGTTGGCCACCACGGCGACGCAGCGGCCGTAGGACTGTTGATCGGCGCCGACGACCTCGCAGCCGATGAGATCGCTGACGTACAGCCCATCATCGCTGAGGGCTGCCAGTGGCGCGGCCAGCAGCGTGGAGTTGACAAAGGCCTCGGCCGCGGTGCGGTCGGCAAGGCCGGCGAAATGCACCAGCCAGCGTGTGCCAGCGGGGCGGGCCGATTCAATCGTCAGCCACTTCTCGCGTGCCTGCACGCGAGCACCGACGGCCAGGCGTTCGGTTCGGTCGGTCAGCAGATCAACGTAGAGATCGCCACGCACGCCATGGGCGCGGCCAATGTGACCAACTTCGACGAGGTCACTCGCCGGCGGGTTGTCTGTCGGCATTGCTGCCAGCCGAGCCGATGGCTCAGTCAGCGAAATCGACGTCGACTTCGACGTCGTCGCGGGTGGCGGCAGCGCGCACCACGGTGCGGATGCTCTGCGCAGTGCGGCCACGACGGC
>JAYVVY010000378.1:0-10516 GCA_043786575.1 Ilumatobacteraceae bacterium | reverse complement strand
GCAATCGCGTCGGTCGGCGGCGTCGACGGTGTCGAACTGAACACGGTGACCGAGGAGCTCAACGATCAGGGCAAGACCGAGAACGTCGCTACGCTCGTGCGCTTCTCCGGTTTGGGCCTGGTCGAGGAAATGTTCCACACGGTGGCCAGCCCGCCGATTGCGTACCTGTTCTTCGTGATCGGTGTGTGTTTGCTGATCTTCGAGTTCTTCACCGCAGGTGTCGGCATCGCAGGTTTCGTCGGAGCAGTGCTGACGATCTTCGGTTGCTATGGCTTCTCCGCCCTGCCGGTGCGTCCGTTTGCGGTAGCGCTGATCGTGCTGGCGATGATCGCGTTCGCGATCGATGTGCAGGTGGGCATCCCTCGACTGTGGACTGGCGTGGGCACCGCTCTGTTCGTACTCGGGTCGTGGTTCCTCTACGAACCACTGCCGGGCAACGATCTGAGGCTGGGTTTGTTCACCCTGTTCGTGGTGATCTCCGGCGTGCTGCTCACGTTCGTGGTCGGCATGCCTTCGATGGTGCGCACACGGTTCTCCACACCCACCATCGGTCGCGAATGGATCATTGGGTCCACCGGCGTCGCTGTTGGTGCCATCAGTCCCGAGGGCATCGTCCAGGTGGGCGAGAGCAAGTGGCGGGCGCGCACCAACCGGGCCACACCGCTGGCCGCCGGCGACGAACTGCGCGTGGTTGCGATTGACGGCGTGACGCTGGAAGTCGAGCCGCTGGAAGGTGCGGCGCGCGACTATCGCGAGCGCCGGCCGAAGGGTGGCGCTGAGGTCACTGAGGTCGCCGAGGAACAGCAGCACTGATGTCGCGGGTTGCGGTGGTGGACCGCCGGACGTTCGTGCAAGGTCGCAGCGCTTCCTACAGCGTGGCTGGCGAGGGTCTGCCAGTGGTGCTGTTGCACGGCTGGGCCTTGGCGCACCACACCTATCGCGACGTCATTCAGACCATCGCTGCGCAGGGCTGCCAGGTGATCGCACCGGCCATGCCCGGCTTCGGTGGTACGTCGGATCTGCCCGGTGAAGCGTTCTCACTGCGCGGTTATGCCCAATGGGTCGCCGACCTCTTGGACTCTCTCGACATCAACGAGCCAGCGGTGGTTGTTGGTCACTCGTTCGGCGGCGGGGTTGCGGTTCGGTTGGCGCACGACTTCCGTTCGCGCGTCCGCAGCCTAGTGCTGGTCAACTCCATCGGTGGCTCGTCGTGGCGCAGCGGGCGTGGGTTGCGCAGCATCGCCGAGCGGCCGCTGTGGGATTGGGGATTGCACTTCCCCAGCGATGTGTGGCCCATCCGTCAGGCCACCCGCGTGTTGCCGGTGGTGGCCGAGGACTTTCTACCCAACTTGCTGCGCAACCCGCGGGCCATCGTCAAGGTCGCCAACCTCGCTCGCCGGGCTGACGTTCGTACGGAGCTGGAATCGCTGCGCGACAGTGGCATGTCGATCAGCATCATTTGGGGCACGCGCGATGGCATCATCCCGCGCGAATCGTTCGAGGCGCTGTGCATCGCCTCAGGTGTCGAGGGCACCGTGGTCGAGGGCTCGCACAGTTGGCTGCTCGCCGACCCACAAAAGTTCGGCGAAGTGATCACCAACGACGTTCGGATAGCTCAAGCCGCCCGCGACTTGGAGAAGTCCGCGCCGGAAGGCAAACGCAAGGGCCTGCGCAGAGTCCAAACGTTGGCCCCCCGCCGACCCCGCCCCGCCCAAGCCGCCGGCGAGTAATCGACGCCCCGCCGAACGGTGAATTCAAAGGTCGCTTCGTAGGCACCATTGAATTCAAGGTTGCTCCCGCAACTACAGCTGAGGAAGTTTGGGGCCGGCGATTCTTACGTCACCGCGGCGTCTTGTGATGCCTCGGGCGTCGAGTTCGGTGGCCAACGGGACTGCGTGTTTTCTTGTGTTGCCCATGGCTTCACGTAGCTGGGACATGGTGAAACCTTCCGGCTCTGCACGCAACAGTTCGGCGGCGACCGTGGCCGCTGCGTCGATGGCTGATGGGTGGAAGTACAGACCATCGCGCTCGACGATCAGCTTGCGTCGCACCATTTCGCGCAGCTGGGTCTTGTCGACGCCGACTGGGTCTGGTGGTGTGGTGCCGCCCGCCTCCAACACGGCGAGGAACGGATGGTCGGCCAACGGGTCCGCTGCCGCAACAGGGCGCGCCCGACCGGCGTCGACTGCGACACCCTCCAAGGTGGAAACTGTTGCTCGCTCGCGTTCGTCGAGACTTGCGAGGTCCAACCCGAACTCGTCCGCTGCGACGATCCGCGTGCGCACCGACTCTTGTGTCGCCGCGAACGCGCTTGGCGATACCACCCATGCGCCGACTGTCGGGGTTCGCCGCTCGCCGGTCAGGGCCTCCAGGTCGTCGGCGGAAACCCAGCCTCGCTCGGCAATCACGCGATCCACGCTGCGGTCGGGTCTGGCCTTCGAGGCAGGACGGACTGGGGCGATGTCGAGCACCTCGCCGCCTCCGACCGTCTCGTCGCGACCGGACTCGCGCACGACGAACCTGTCTCCCGGTAGCAACGGCAATGCGGTACCTAAGTGCAATCGCACGAACCCTGTGCTGCCGGGCGCTAGAGATTGGCTGCCCAAGACGCGCAGCTTCACCGGGAACTCTCCGGACCCGATGTATGCGGCGTAGGCGCCGCGACGCGACACCACGTGGTCGAGTGATGACAGCACGGTGAGACTCGCATCGAAGCGACTGGTCGGGCGCCATTGCGCGGGCACCACCACAGCATCCCCGCGGCTGAGCTCCGTGTGGTCGACGCCGACCAGGTTGAGCGCAACACGATTGCCCGGCCCGATCGAGTCGTGCCGCTCACCATGCGACTGCAACGAGCGAACGCGCACCGCGTGATTGCCGGCGTGGAGCAGATCGTCGGCTGACACGGCTCCGCCTGTGAGCGTTCCTGTGACGACGGTGCCACTGCCCTTGGCCGCAAACACTCGGTCAACCCACAGCCGCGGCCGACCACGATCGAGTGCGGCTGGCGTGGTTGCGACCAAGGTGGCGAGTGCGCTGCGAATCTCGTCCATTCCCAAGCCGGTTGTTGCGCTGACCGCGACGATGGGTGCATCGGCGAGGAAGGTGCCGACGAGGTGGTCGCGCACGTCCATTTCCTGCAGCTCGCGCCACTCGTCATCGACAAGATCCGCCTTGGTCATTGCAACGATGCCGTGGCGCAGACCGACCAGCTCGAGGATACGCAGGTGCTCTTCGCTCTGTGGCTTCCAACCCTCAGTCGCTGCGACGACAAACATGCATGCATCCACACCGCCGACGCCGGCGAGCATGTTGCGCAGGAAGCGAACGTGGCCGGGCACGTCGATGAAGCTGACGCCCTCGCCGTCGGTCAGCGTGGTGTGCGCGAACCCGAGGTCGATGGTGAGGCCGCGGCGGCGTTCCTCTTCGAACCGGTCAGGGTTGGTGCCGGTGAGCGCTTGCACCAACGATGACTTGCCGTGGTCGACATGGCCGGCAGTGGCGACGACTCGCATCGGCTACGGACCGTTGAGCGCGGCGGCCAGCGCGTCGTCGTCGGACGGGTGCACAGTTCGCAGGTCGAGCAACGTGGCGCCGTCGCGAGTGCGGGCGATGATCGGCGTGGCTGCGCTGCGCAGCGTGGCGAGACGATCGCCAGCCACTCTGATTGCTACCGAAGGAATGACGGTGCCTGGTGCCGAACCGGCGCCCGGTACCGCTTCGCTGGGCACAACTTCGCCGACACCTGTGAAGGCCACCAATTCGTGTGCACGAATGGAGAGATCGTTGACGGTGGCGCTGGCCATTTGCCAGAACGGCACGTCGGTCGCGGCTGTCTTGGCGAGGTACGACAGCGCAAGTTGTTGCAATGCGAACAACACGTGCCCGCCGGGCCGCAACGCGCGGGCCAGCGGGTGCCGCATACACGTGGCCACAAGGTCGGCTCGGCCTGCGATCACACCAGCCTGTGGGCCACCCATCAACTTGTCGCCGCTGAACGTCACCAGCGCTGCGCCTGCTGCCAGCGACTGACGTGCTGCAGGTTCGCTGGCTAACCATGCTGGCGGGGGACCGCTGAGCCATGGGCAATTGGCGTCGATGAGACCGCTGCCGATGTCGGCCACGACTGGCACGCCCAGCGCCGCGAGCTGTGCCACTGGCGTGTCCTCGACGAAGCCCTCGATGCGGTAGTTGGAGGGGTGCACTTTCAAGATCAGCGCCACGTCGGCGTTCTTGCGCGCCAGTTCCTTCGAATAGTCGCTGAGCCGTGTGCGGTTGGTGGTGCCGACGTCAACGAGGTGCGCGCCGCTCTGCTCCATCACCTCGGGTACCCGAAACCCGCCGCCGATTTCGACGCTCTCGCCGCGGCTGACCAGCACCTGACGATCGTGGGCAAGTGCGGCGAGCACCAAGAGCACCGCTGCCGCGTTGTTGTTGACGACCATCGCTGCTTCGGTGCCGCACAGCGTTGCAAGTAGACCGCCGACTGCCTGCTGGCGCGATCCGCGTTCACCGGTGTTCAGGTCGAATTCGACGTTGATCGCCTGCGGCGGATGCGTGAACGCCACCGGCGCCCGTCCGAGATTGGTGTGCAGCAAGACCCCGGTCGCATTGATGACTGGCGACAACAGCGACCGGTGAAAGTCCGCAGCGCGGGCGGTAGCGGCCGTCTCGTCGTACGCGTCGGGCCCGGCGGCGATTGCCTCGCGGGCAAGGGACACGCACACAGTATGGGGTAGCCCGCTGGCGGCCGCCATCGCCCGCGCCAGCCGGTCAACAGAAGGAGGACGACCAACGCTCATCGCGCCAGATCGTACCGCTCGTAGGCTGGAGGGATGCTGGCTGTGGCGATTGTGCAACTGGACCCCGAGCTGGAGCTGCCCAGTTACGCGCACCCTGGTGATGCCGGGCTGGACTTGCGGGCACGTGAGGACGGGGTGGTCGCGTCGGCCGGCGGCCGGTTGCTGATGCCGACGGGAATCAGCATCGCCATCCCGGTGGGATTTGCCGGTTTCGTGCTGCCGCGCAGTGGCAACGCACTCAAGCACGGCCTCACCGTCGCTAACGCCCCTGGCTTGATCGACTCGGCGTACCGCGGCGAGATCAAAGTCATCCTGCTCAATACCGATCCGCACGCGCCGTTCACAGTCCAACGCGGTGACCGCATCGCCCAGCTCGTGCTGCAAAGAGTTGAGGAAGTCCAGTGGACCATCGTCGACTCGCTCGACGGAGAGGATCGCGGCGGGGGCTTCGGCCACACCGGCACCGCCTGAAGTCCAGTCTGTCCCAGGACGCGCCAGTGAGCACGCCGAGGCGTGCTCCCCCACAGGGTTTGAGTTGTTCCCTGGACCTGTCGTGCCCGTGTTCGGGGTACTTCCAGGTCGTGGGTGTGCTCGATTGCTGTGGGCGTCAGGCCGCCGCCGATGCTCTTAGTTGGGAACAGTCGATGATGGTCCCGTCGGCAAGCCGAATCCGCAGCGAATGTGCATCACCCAGCACCTGCACACCGGGTCGGTGCTTCTCGTGATGGTGATGTGAGCACCACAACACCATGTTGATCAGATCAGAAGGGCCGGCCGGGAACGGCACCAGATGGTCGACTTCGCACCAGGCGGCGGGGATCTCACATCCGGGCCACCGGCATCCGCCGTCGCGAACGAGCAACGCCTTGTATTGATCGTCGCTCGCAAGACGTGCGGTGGTGCCGAGATCCAGGATTCGTGATCCGGCTTCGGTGACCCGTTGCAGCAGAGCGTTCTCCGCAAGATGGCGTGCAACGCAGGCCGGGATGAGATCGCCGTTGGCGGTGCGGGCTGGCGTGTCGGTCTCGCCCAGGTAAGCGTCGACATCGAACACCAACAACAGCGTTGGCCGCTCGCGACCACCTTTGACTTCACCTTTGGCGAGGGCGTCGCACAACATGGTCAGCCCGTCAGCCAACCGCTGCTCCGTGGTCCGCGTGTCGCCCTGGCCCGGGGTGCCGGCAACGAAGTTGATCGCGTTGAAGAACTGGCGTGGCTGCAGCACCGGCAACGTGACGGTGGTAGTGACCATGCCGTCAACCGGCTGGCTGGATCGCACGCCACGACGCTGATAGCGGCGCTCCTCGCGCTGCTCTTCAGTCTCCTGGGTAGCAGCGTTGATTTCCTTCCACCGCTCGGCAGCCTTGCGCGCCGCGTTGGGCTTGGCGCCCTTCACAGCATCGACGAGTTCACCAACATCGGCGTTCGCCGGCGCGTTGGTGACCGCGTCATGCAGCGTGGTCGCGCTGGCGGCCGACAGCTCACCGCGCGCCACTGCCGCAGCAATCTCTGGTGCCGCCTCCGCCGCTTCACCCAGTTCGAGCAAACCTTTCGCGGACCCATAGGAGGTCTGCGTGGTGTTCGTCAACCAGTCGGCCATGTCTCGGGCCCCGGTGCCCTGCCAGACCCCAGCCTTGTCAGCGGCGGCCATGAACTGTGCGTGAGCGAGCGTGAACCGATCGATGATGTGTTGCACCCGGATCACGCCCAAGGCCAACTGCTGACGTGTCAACGAACTGATCTGAACCGTGAGCAGCGCATCAGCTGCCGCCAATCCGAGATCGAGTTCCGGTTTCATACCGGAAGGAGTATCAAACAAATGTTCGGGATTCAACAAAAGAACATAAGGTCTTCAAGAGTTGAAGCTGCAGAGCCCCTCCATGTCGAAAGTACGTACATGGGTGTCGCAAGGTTCCGGGCAGACCACTTGCACCACGGCGTCGTATCGGGGCGGGGTAGGGTTGCCGGTCTCGAGGCTGAGTCGACTGGAGCTCTCGGCGAGCGGATGGCCGAACGGGGGATTCTGAGCGCGGTGTCACGCACGGCCGTGGGCTGTGACGTCTTGTACTTGAATGATGGACATCGAGCGATACCCCTCAACAGGTGCCGACCAGTTGTGGCGGGCTCACGCCGCAGATCTGATGCGCTTCGCCACCGTTCTCGTCGGACCGGTCGACGCCCACGACATCACGGTCGAGGCGTTCCTACGAGCGGCCCCTGCTCTCGATGGCGACACCGTTACCAATCCGCGGGCGTATCTGATGCGCACCGTCGCCAACCACGCCAATGACCTACGCCGCTCACGCGAGCGGCGATGGCGGCGCGACCTCGCCGCAGTGGGGCCCACCTCCACCGCCGGTCCGGACACATTCTTGGATGTCCGACGCGCCGTCAGCTCGCTGAGCCTCTCACAGCGCACCGTCATCTACTTCGTCTACTGGGAGGACCTCAGCGAGCGAGACATCGCAGCGCTGCTCCAGGTCGCACCCGGGACGGTTCGTCGTCATCTCGTCCGCGCCCGCCTACATCCTCGAAAGGCACTCCAATGAACAAAGACCTTGACCGCGCCATCCGCTCATCGCTCAGCGACATCATCGACGCCGCCCCGCAGCCAGAAGACCAGCCCATGCGCCTGGTGACAGTCAACAATGAGACATCCACACGGCGTCCTTACTTGGCTGTGGCTGCATCAATGGTCGTGCTCGCTGGCGTTGGGGGGCTCGTCGCTATCGGCAACAACGACGACACTCCCGTCTCCCCCGCTGCGGCGCCCATCGCAACAGACGATTCATCGGCGCCCGAACCCGTCACCACCGCTCCGGCCACCACCACCGTGCCGGGCGACACCGCCTCATCGGCGGTGGTCAACACCACTCCGAGCTGCGCGATCACGGGCGCGCAGGCGTTGGTCCCGAACGTGGCTGGTATGCCCTGGGTGGATGCCGCCGCCGTCCTCGCGACCGCAGGGCTCGAGCCCAACGCACTCCCAGAGCTTCCCCCGCCCCTGGAGACCCCGGACGCCGACTACTACGTCATCATTCGACAGGCGACTGCGCCAGGAACGACCACATCGTGCGGCACCATCGTCGACATCACGGTTGCATACCGACCCGGAATCCTCTACATCGTCCAAGAAGGTGACACCTACGAGTCGATCGCCACATCCCAGGGCATCACGCTCGAACAACTCCTCGGCTTCAACGGCCTTTCTGCCGCAGAACTCGAAGCCACCGGCCAAAGCCCGGCCGCCCCACTGGCTCTCGGACAGGCCCTACGACTCAGCTTTGGAGAAAACCTGTAGCTCATGGATACTCCTCCTGCACGTGGCGCTGTCAGCCGAATGAGAGCTGTTCGCGCTCGACCCTCCCGGCAGTGGCTGACGGACGCCCTACAGATCACACTTCCCGCCCACCGCTGGATGCAGCAACTCGGTTAGCGCCAGGCGAAGACGGGTTGTTCCAACTCGTTGACTCGCTCGCCCGCTTTGCCGTCGAGCGCGACCAGGCGGAACTGCAGCAGGACGGCACCCGTCGGCGCGTGGATCAGGTTGCGGCCGATTGGTAGTTGCACGACTGGACGATCGCTCTCAGGAATTGACACGAAACGCGGTGAATCGTCGCGCTGCAATTCGGCCAACCCGACGCGGTACGCGTGCGCAACTTCACTCGGCTCGGGCCGCACTTCCACCTCGCCAGATGCCCACAGCACCACCGGCGTGATCGTGTAGCCCGACCGTGTGATGTAGTCGTCCAGCCGACCCAACACGGCGTCGTGACCAAGCGTCATTCCCAGCTCCTCTTCGAGTTCGCGCAGCGCGGTTTCCTCGGCGGATTCGCCCGGGTCGACACGACCGCCGGGTAGCGCCCACTGGCCGCCGTGGCTCGTGAGGGTCGCCGCCCGCCGGCAGATCAGGAATGCGGCGCCGCCCGAGACGCGGCTGACCGAGCCGTCGAAGCCGGTGACGTCACCTGGCACCGACGCCATGTTGTCGGGCAGTCCTGCCGACCAGTACGGGTCGTCGGGGTCGCTGCCGGCAACGCTCTCGACCACGACGATCGCCACGGCCGCACGCTTCTCGGCGCCCTTCGGCACGGCCAGCAGTTCGTGTGCGGCCAGGTTGCGAGCGAGCCGGTCGCGTAGAGCATCGTCGTGTGGAATCACCCCGCCACCATAGGCAGCGGGGTACACGTGGGCCGAGGCCGCACGGCAGACTGGGCGCATGGACCTGACCGTCGCCGTCACCCCGCTGTACATCGGCTCGATGGCATGGGAGCAGCGTGTGCTCAAGAAGCGCGCCGAGCTCGAAGGCCCCAGCGCGGCGGACTACCTTCGGCCGGACACGCTGGCAAGCCTTGGAATGGGCGTACTCAGCATTTCCACCCCGCTGACGGTCGCGCTCGCCACCTACGCCGTCCCCTTCCGTACCGGTACGGGACGGGGTCGCAGCGGTCGTGTCGGGCAGGCCGTCATCGCGATCGCAATCACTGCGGCCGCTGCCACAGCGGTCGCCGACGCCATCGCGAACCGCGCGGATCTCGCAACCGAGACCGGCCGCCGCGCAAAAGCGAAAGCCCGCAAGGTCGCCGAGGTCGGAGCCGTCACAGCGGTCGCGGCCGCTGGGCTGGCGCTCACCGCGACCACGGCATCGCTCACCAGCATGAAGCGGATGTGGCGTAGGGGCAGCACGCGAGACCTCGGCACCGGCGTATTGCCGTGGACGATTGCGATGGTGTGGTGGGACCTTGCGTACTACTGGAACCATCGCGTCATGCACGAGGTGCGTGGCATGTGGGCCATCCATGTGCCGCATCACAGCAGCGAGCACTACAACCTGTCCACAGCGTTGCGGCAACCCGTTGCCGGCGCCCTCGGTGTCTGGGTTCCCTACGGCCTGGTCGCACGTGCTGGCGTGCGCCCGTCCATCATCGAAACCTCTCGAGCGCTCAACCTCATCTACCAATACTGGATTCACACCGACACCATCCGCACTCTCGGCCCGGCCGAAGCGGTGCTGAACACGCCGTCGCATCACCGTGTGCATCACGGTCGCAACAAGCACTACATCGACCGCAACCACGCCGGCATTCTGATGATCTGGGATCGCATGTTCGGCACGTTCCAACGCGAAGAGCCCGACGAGCCAGTGGTCTACGGGCTGACCAAGAACGTCGAGTCCTACAACCTGTGGAAGGTCAGCACCCACGAGTACGCCGACATGGCCCGCGACGTGGCACGCAGTACCAACTGGAGCGACCGCCTCGGCTTCGTGTTCCGCACACCAGGCTGGGCGTACGCCCGTCGCGCCGAGATGGACGCGAGCGAGTTCGAAGGTGTCGTGGTCGCCAGCGCGAGCTAGCTGGCGACAGCCGCGGTGGTGGCCTCGACTGCAGCCGCCTTTTGTGCACGAGTGACGCGGCCGATGAACTCGAACAGCACCCGGTTGAACGTGGATGCGTGCTCGACCATGAACCCGTGAGCTGCGCCGGAGATGACCACCAGCTCCGAGTTCGGCATGCGGTCGGCGATCTCTTCGCTGTCGCCTCGCGGCGTGAGGATGTCTTGGTTGCCCACCAACACCAGGGTCGGCGCGGTCACCAGCGCGAGTTGGTCGGCGATGGAATCGTCGACGTCGAGGATGGCCCGCACTTGGGCGACGAATGCATGCGAGGTGCGGCCCATGGCCAGTGGCCCCAACCACCCGAACGCGGGCAGTA
>JAYVVY010000377.1:0-7116 GCA_043786575.1 Ilumatobacteraceae bacterium | reverse complement strand
AAGACGTTCGGCCATGGGTTCGGCCAGCGCGTCGCCAACGCCACTGCGCCGATCGTGTAGCAGGCGCCACCGGCGAGCAGCAGCGAGAACCCGACGGCACCCAAACCGTGCGCTAACTGCGGGAACACGAACAGCGCCGACCAGCTGACAATCATGTAGCTGGCGCCGCGCCACACCTTCGAGACGCGCGGCACCCAGTGCAACGCGATGCCGATGGCTGCACCGGCCCACGCGGTGGCCAGCACCGCAACGCGCACCGACCCATCGAGACAAACGAACGCGATGGGGGTGTAGCCGCCGGCTATCGCGAGGAAGATTGCCGAGCGATCGAACTTTTGCATCAGCGCCTTTCTCTTCGGCTGCCAGCGAACTCGGTGATACAGGGCCGACACACCGAACATCGTGCCGGTGCCAACGACGTAGATCGCCAGCAACACACGTCCGGACGCGTGAACGTTGGTGAGCATCACCATCGCCAGACCGCCCACCATCCACACCGGGAAGGAGACGAGGTGCGCCCACCCGCGCAGCAGCGGCGCCGAAACAGGCTGTGCGCCGTCGCTCACGGGTGGTCTGCCAGCGGCATGGTGATGGCGTCGATCTTGGAGCGCAGGTACTCGCCAGCGTTGACGGTGGCACCGCCACCGAAGGGCGTGATCATCGTCTCCGGGTCCGGCTCGCAGAAGTAGACGAGCGACAGCAGCGACTCGTTCGCGGCGGCACCGACCGGCGGCAGCACTCGGTGGATGGCGGAGCGCCACCGCCCACCGGTCCAGTGCGCCAGCATGTCGCCACCGTTGACGGTGATGGCATCGTCGATGACCGGGGCGTGCACCCAACTGCCATCGGCGAGCTGTACCTCGAGTGCCGACGACCCGGGCTCGCGGTGCAGCAGCGTCAGTGAGCCGAAGTCGGTATGTGGCCCGATGCGGTACTGGTTCGGCTTGGGCTCGCCGACACGTGCGAGCGGCGGGTACCAGTTGACGTTCAGCGTGTTGTCGTTGCGTGTTGCACAGCGAGCGAAGAACTGGGGATCATCCACACCGGCGGCAGCGGCGCACACTCGCAGCAGTTCCATGTGTAGTGCGTCGATTGCGGCGATGTAACGGGTGACCAGCTCGCAAAAGCCGTCTGGTGTCGTCGGCCAGACGTTGCCGCCTCGAAGGGCAACCCGACCCGGCAGAACGTGCGCGCCTAGTCGGTAGCTCTCCTTCATGTCGGGCGGAGTCTCGTGACCGAATGAGTAACCGTTGGCCTCCATGCCCATTGGCGCCCAGCCGGCCATCCCCAGTTGGGGCATGCGGACGGCGGCCTTGACGGCGGATGGTTGTGCGAAAAACTCAGCGAACGCAGACCGAGTTTCTGCTACCAACGTGAGGTCGACACCGTGGGCCGTCACCAGAAAGAAGCCGACTGATGTCAGCGCCTGGTCCACTGCCCGCGCCACGCCGAGCCGGTCACTGCCATCGAACCACGGGGCGAGGTCGACGAGCGGAACGGGGTAGTCGCTGCTCACAGTCGCTCCAGTCAGGTGGCGGCGTCGACCGCGTGCGAGCGCAGGTCCGCGAGCGAGCAGTACTCCAACGCCGACAGGTGGGTGGATGCGAGGCGCACGTTGGGTGCGCTGCCGGCCTCGAATGCTTCCTGCCAGCGACTGGCGCACAGGCACCACTGGTCGCCGGCGGTGAGGCCGCTGAACCCATACTGCGGCATGGGTGTACTGAGGTCGTTACCGACGCTCTTCGAGTAGTCCAGGAACTCGTCGGTGCACACCACGCACACGACATGCATGCCCGGGTCGTCGCCGTGGTTCTCGCAGCAGCCCGTGCGGTAATACCCGGTGAGCGGGTCGAGCGAGCACGACTGGAGCTCCTCGCCGAGGACATTCATCTGTGCCATGCGACGACCATACCTGCCACCGATCGGCAGTGCGCCAACGAGCCCTGTGGCACACTGGCGGCACCTAGTTCGCGACAGCGTGGTCGGGAAGGGACAGCAGTGAGCATTCAGGGAACCGTCGGGCAGGTGGCTGCCGACTGGGCAGCCGCGACTCGTGAAGCATTGGCGGCAAAGATGGGCGAGGCGCAGGCGACTGCGCTTCTTGACCGCCTGCTGCCGGTGGCACCAGCCGGCTACGACGAGCTGAACTGGCCGAACAGCGCGGCCATCGATCTGCCGATCATCGACGGGCTCGCGTCTGGATCGGCCGACCTCGGTGTCGAGACAGCGATGTTGCACTTCACCGAGGCGAGCAGTACCGAGTGGCGCTTTCGGGTGTATCACAGTGGCTCGGCAATACCGATCGCGGACCTGCTGCCGCTGCTCGATCAGCTGGGCTTTCGCGCGATCGATGAGCGGGCCTTCAACTTTCGGCTCGGCGAGCGCAGTGTGTGGCTGCACGACGTCGGCGTGCAGCTGCCCGACGATATCGACCTGACGCCCGCCGCGCGGGCGGAAGTGCAGCGTGCATTCATCGCCGAGTTTCGCAACACGGTGGAGGTTGACGGGCTCAACCGGCTCGTGTTGCGCGCTGGCCTCACTGCTCGCCAGGTCGAACTGCTGCGTGCCTACTCGCGCTACCTGCGCCAGATCGGCTTCCCCTTCAGCCAGCAATACATTGAGACCACCTTGGTGCGCCACGCGGGTGTCGCCGCGCAGCTCGTGGCGCTGTTCACTGCCCGCTTCACACCGGACAGCGGCGACCGCACTGCCGAGGCCAACGTCGCTCGCGCCGGAATCGTTGAGGCGCTCGATGCCGTGCCCAGCCTGGACGACGATCGCACCTTGCGGGCACTGCTTGCCCTCATCGAGGCCACGGTGCGTACCAACGCGTTCCGGCCAGGAGCGAACGCCGGCTATCGGGATGTGATCGCGTTCAAGTTCGACACCAGCAAGGTGCCGGACCTGCCTCTACCGCGACCGCTGTTCGAGATCTGGGTCTGCTCGCCGCGCGTTGAGGGTGTGCATCTTCGCAACGGTCGCATTGCTCGTGGTGGCATCCGTTGGAGCGACCGTCGAGAAGACTTCCGCACCGAGGTGTTGGGCTTGGTGAAGGCACAGATCGTGAAGAACGCGGTCATCGTTCCGACGGGAGCGAAGGGCGGGTTCGTTCTGAAGCGTCCGCCGGTTGCGCCCGACGAGTTTCGGGCCGAAGGCGTGGCCTGTTATCGCCAGTTCATCGCGGGCCTGCTGGACCTCACCGACAACATCGTTGGCGGCGAGATCGTGCCGCCGCCGTCCACTGTGCGCCTTGATGGCGACGACCCGTATCTGGTGGTTGCCGCCGACAAAGGCACCGCCACCTTCAGCGACATCGCGAACGGTATTGCCGCCGAATACGGCTTCTGGCTGGGCGACGCCTTCGCCTCCGGTGGCAGCGTTGGCTACGACCACAAGGTGATGGGCATCACCGCCCGTGGTGCGTGGGAGAGCGTTCGGCGCCACGCGGCCGTGATCGGCAAGGACGTCGATCGCGACGAGCTCACCGTCGTGGGCATTGGCGACATGAGTGGCGACGTGTTCGGAAACGGTCTCTTGCGGTCGCCGCACGTCAAGCTGGTCGCCGCGTTCGACCATCGGCACGTGTTCATCGACCCCAACCCGGACCCAACGGTGTCGTTCGCCGAGCGCGAGCGACTTTTTGCACTGCCACGCAGCAGCTGGGCCGACTACGACGTGTCGCTCATCTCGGCGGGCGGTGGCGTCTACCCGCGCACGCTGAAGACCATTGATCTCACCGCCGAGGCACGCAAGCGGCTGGGCACCGATCGCGAATCGCTCGCCCCACATGAACTGGTGTCTGTCATTCTGCGTGCGCCCGTCGACCTGCTCTGGAACGGCGGTATCGGCACCTACGTGAAAGCAGCCAGCGAGACACACGCCGACGTCGGCGACCGCGCCAACGACGGCCTGCGCGTCAACGGCACCGAGCTGCGCTGCAAGATGGTGGGAGAGGGCGGCAACCTTGGCTTCACCCAGCGCGGACGCGTCGAATTCGCCCTGGCCGGTGGGCTGATCTATACCGACGCCATCGACAACTCGGCTGGCGTGGACTGCAGCGACCACGAGGTCAACATCAAGATCGCGCTCGGCGCGGCCGTCACCAGCGGCGTGATCACCGTCGAGCAGCGCAACGAGGTGCTAGCCGACATGACCGACGAGGTCGGCGAACTGGTGCTGGACGACAACCGGGCGCAAACCCTCGCTCTCGCCATTGCCCGTCGCCAGGCGTTGCCAATGGTCAACGTGCACAGCCGCTACCTCAACACGTTGGAGAGCGAAGGTTGGCTGAACCGGGCACTGGAGTTCTTACCGACGGACCGCCAGATCGCCGAGCGGCAGGCAGCCGGAATCGGCCTCACCACCCCCGAGTTCTCGGTGCTGTTGGCATACACGAAGACGGCAAACGTGGCCGAGATGGTGCGCAGCGATCTGCCCGACGATCCATACCTGGAGCCCGAACTGGTTCGCTACTTCCCGCAACGTTTGCAGCGCGAGTTTCACGACCAGATCCTCACCCACCGCCTCCGTCGCGAGATTGTCGCCACCCAGGTGTGTAATCAGTTGGTCAACCTGTCGGGCATCTCCTTCGACCATCGTCTCAGCGAAGAGACAGGGCTCGGAGTGGTCGAGATCACCCGCGCATGGGTGGCGGTGCGCGACATCTTCGGCATCGTCGACCTGTGGGAACGGGTGGACGCGCTGGGCGGCACCGTCAGGGTGGACGCGCAGTTGGAGCTGTTTCTAGAGCTGCGCACGATGGCCGAGCGAGCCGTGATGTGGCTGCTGCGGCACCGCAAGGCGCCCATCGATATAGGCGCCGCGGTGGCCGAGTTCCAGCCGGGAATCGACACACTCTCCCAAGGTTTGGAAGCGCAGCTGCGTGGCCGTATGCGTGAGCAGGCCTTCGCGTTGGAGGCGGGCCGCCTGGCCGCCAACATCCCCGAAGCGCTTGCACAGCGAAGTGTGTTGTGGCCATTGATGCACACCGGTTTCGACGTCGTCGATCTCGCTCAACGGACCAAACAACCCCTGCACAGCGTGGCCGGCGTGTACTGGGAAGTCTTCGAGCAACTCGACCTCGGCTGGCTGTGGGAGGCCATTGGCCGGCTGCCGCGCAGCAGCCGCTGGCAGACGCAGGCGCGTTCGGCGCTGCGCGACGACCTGCTTGCCGCGATCGCAGATCTGGCGGAGGACGCCATAACCGCAGGCTCGGTCGCCGACTGGATGGCGACAAGCGAGCGGATGATCGCCCGCGCCCGCACCCTGTTCACCGAGATTCGCCGAGTGGATTCCCACGACCTGACCACCCTGTCCGTAGCCCTGCGCCAACTCCGCAACCTGGCCCTCCTCGCCTAACCTACCCGGTCGCTGCGGGCCATACGGGTAGCCTCGGAGGCGCATGACTGGCCCTCGCTTTCGAATCGCTCCTTCACCCACCGGCTACTTCCACGTGGGCGGCGCTCGCACGGCGCTGTTCAACTGGGCGCTCGCTCGCCGGCTCGGCGGCACCTTCGTGCTGCGGATCGAGGACACCGACGCCGAGCGCAACCAGCCGGAGTGGACGCAGGGCATCATCGACGCCCTTGCCTGGATTGGTATCGGTAGCGACGACCCGCACTTCGAAGGCCCGTACTTCCAAAGTGACCTTGCGGCCGCGCACATCGCCGCCGCACAGCAGTTGTTCGACGGCGGACACGCCTACTACTGCGACATGACCGCCGCCGACGTGGAGGCCCGCAACAAGGCGGAGGGCAACCAGGGCTATCAGGGCTGGTCTCGCGCCCGCGGGCTTGGCGCCGGGCCCGGTCACGTTCTGCGTTTCCGAGTGCCCGCCGGTAACACCGTTGTCCACGACCTGGTCCGCGGCGACGTCGACTTCGACAATTCGCTGATCGAGGACTTCGTTCTGCTGCGCGGCAACGGCAGCCCGATGTTTCTGTTGGCCAACGTGGTCGACGACATGAACATGCGCATCAGTCATGTGCTGCGAGCCGAAGAGCATCTATCCAACACACCGAAGCAGCAGATGATGTGGCAAGCAATGGGCCACGAGCCGCCGGTGTGGGCGCACCTGCCCCTGCTGGTGAACGAGCAGCGCAAGAAGATCTCCAAGCGACGCGACAAGGTCGCGCTCGAGCAGTACCGCGAGGAGGGCTACCTGCCCGAGGCGATGGTCAACTACTTGATGACGCTGGGCTGGACACCGAAGGGCGAGGAGATCCAGTCGTGGTCACAGATCGAGGGCGACTTTCAGTTAAAAGACGTGAATCACTCGCCTGCCTTCTTCGACCTCAAGAAGCTGGCCGCGTTCAACGGCGAGTACATCCGCAAGATGAGCGTCGAAGAGTTCGCCGAGGCATGCCGCCCGTGGCTGCTGGCTGATGATGCGCCGTTCCCCGCAGATCGATTCGACGAGCGGAAGTTCCTTGCGATGGCACCGTTCATTCAGCCACGCTGTATCACGCTGGCCGACGCCGCTGGAGTGGTCGATTTCCTTTTCCTGGCCGACCCGGTGATCGATGAGGCCGGATGGACGAAGACGTTCAGCACCCCCGAAGCGGTAGCCGTGTTTCGCGACTCGATTGCCGCGTACGACGTGCTTGCCGACTGGTCGGCCGACGCGCTGAAGACGTCGTTGGAAGTCATCGGCGAGTCGCACGGTCTCAAACTGGGTAAGGCACAGGCGCCGGTGCGCGTGGCCGTAACCGGGCGTACCGTCGGCCCGCCGCTGTTCGAGGCGCTGGAGGTCTTGGGTCGCGCAGAAACTCTGCGCCGTATGCGGGCAGCCGAGGCGACCCTCGCTTGACCGACGACGTGGGCATCGTCCACGACGCCGTACGTGAGGCGTCGGTCGCGGAGCCGCATGAGTCCGCGCCCGTCAATCGCTGGCGGCTGGTGCGGCGAGTGGTTGCTGGTGTGGTTGCGGTCCTGGCCGTGTACTTCCTCGCCAACCTGTGGCTGGTGTTTCGCACCGGGGACACCGATCAGGCACGTCCGGTCGATGCGATCGTCGTGTTGGGCGCCGCGCAGTATGACGGCAGGCCATCGCCGCAGCTGGCTGCTCGGCTCGATCACGTTGTCGAGCTGTGGGACGCCGGTGTTGCCCCGCTGGTG
>JAYVVY010000376.1:0-5478 GCA_043786575.1 Ilumatobacteraceae bacterium | reverse complement strand
TCTGCGCGACCTTGGCTACGACGAGCACTGGCTGGTCGTCGATGTAATGCTGCATCACGAACCGTCGCCGGCACTGCCCACCATCATTCAGCAGGTGTGCGATCCAGCCCGACTGGCGACGTTCGTGCCGTCACACGGCGCACACCGCCGCTGGGAATTCCAATTGACGCAGGGTGAGCAGCCCGACGCATGGCAGCTGCTGGCACCGTGGGGTGTTACGCCGGAGCACGGCGAGCTGGTTCGTGCCGTGCCCTACAGGTTTCACGCACTCGTCGCGGAACGATGGCGCGGCGGGCCGGACGACCGTGTGCTGTTGGCCGGTGATGCCGCGCACATGATGCCGCCCTTCATGGGGCAAGGCATGTGCAGCGGGGTACGAGATGCCGCCAACCTGGCCTGGAAACTGGCAGAGGTGATCAGTGGGCAGTCGCCGGCGGACCTGCTTGACACGTACGAGCACGAGCGAGCGAAGCACACTCAGACGGTGATCGAGATGTCGGTGCAGGCGGGCCAGATGCTCGCTCGCCTCGCCGCCGACCCGGTTGATGTACCGCAGCCGTCGCAGCCCGACCCGCACCGTTGGTCGCGCATCCCCAACCTCGATCTCGGCGGAGCGTTCCCCATTGGTCACCTGCTGCCGCAGCCCGACCGGCTTGACGACTGCCTGCCGCTGGGGTGGGCATGGGTGGCCGTCGATGACAGATTCCAGTCACCCGATGGCAATCCAGTCATCGTTGAACCGCGAGCAACGTACGGCGCGCGAGCCGTGCTGGTGCGCCCGGACCGCTACATCGCCGCCGTCGCCCCCGAGAGCTAGCGCAGCGGAATCAGCCGGACGGGCAGTTCCTTCAATCCGTTGATGAAGTTGCTGCGCACTCGCCTGGGCTCACCGACCAGTTCGACACGGTCGACCCGCTGAGCGAGCGCCGCCAGAAACGTACGGACCTCCAACCGAGCCATCCACTGGCCGATGCACAGGTGCGGGCCGCCGCCGCCGAAGGTGACATGACGATTCGGCGTGCGCGCGATATCGAAGCGATGCGGCTGGTTGAACACCGTCGGGTCGAAGTTGGCGGAGGTGTACCAGGTGACCACTTTGTCGCCAGCCGCAACGGCGACACCGCCGAGCTCGGTGTCGACAGTGGCAGTGCGGCGAAAGTGCAACTGCGGACACGTCCAGCGCAGCACCTCCTCGGTCGCTGAGTCCAGCAGGGTCGGGTCGGTGCGCAGCCGAGCCAATGCTTCCGGATACTGGGCCAACACCAACAGCCCCTGCGCCAGCGCATGACGGGTGGTCTCGTTACCGGCGATCAACAGCAGCAGAAAGAACGTGCCTTGCTCGCGTTCGCTGAGCGGCTCGCCGTCGACCAGGGCATTGGTCAACACGCTCAACACGTCGCCGCTCTCGACGCCGCGGCGAGCAGCTGACAGTCGCTGCACGTACTCGAACACCTTCAGCGTCACCGGGCTGCGAAAGGGCAGCAGCCGGTATGGGTCGGTGTCCGTGCGGTC
Organism: Ilumatobacteraceae bacterium; assembly: GCA_043786575.1. Taxonomy (GTDB): domain Bacteria; phylum Actinomycetota; class Acidimicrobiia; order Acidimicrobiales; family Ilumatobacteraceae; genus UBA668. The sequence continues at coordinate 3,966 of JAYVVY010000376.1, read as the reverse complement.
GCTGACGGCAGGGGAGTAGTCCGGGTCGGCGTTGTAGATGATCTGGTCGGCCCAGTGGAACAGTAGCGGCGCGTCCTCATCCGGCACGCCGAGCAACCCTGTCAGCATCCGGATCGGCAGTTCGCGAGCGACGGCGTGGACAGCGTCGAACGAGCCGGCACCGTGGCTGGCTGCAAGCGCGTCGTCCAGCACCTCCGCCACCAGTTGTGTTGCGTGCGCGGCGTAGGTTTCGACCGCCAATTTGCTGAAGGTTGGATTCACCAACTGGCGCAGCTTCGTATGTCGCGGCGGGTCGGTCTCCAGCATCGTGCGGCGCGCCGCCAGCGCCTCCGGGTCGTGCTGCAGCTCCTCGATCTCGGTGCCACCGACTTCGCTGGAGTACGTCCGCCAGTCCTTATGGACGGCGACGATGTGCTCGTGAGCCGTGAGCGACCAGAAGCCGGCGCCCTCGTGACCATTCGCTGTGGTCTCGTTCACCCACGCCACCGGTGCAGTGCTGCGGAACTCGTCGTAGGCCGCGTGGGGTAGTGCGCGCTCGTAGACGTCGTGGCTGAGAATGTCGAGGTGCGGCAGCGAATCCGGGCGCGACATCAGGCCGAGGAGCCGAGGTAGGCCGCCGCTACCAGCGGGTTGGAGCGAACCTCAGCGGGCGTACCCTCCGCCAAGATGCGACCCTCGTTGAGGACCACGATGTGATCGCTGATGCGCGTGATGAAGCCGAGGTCGTGGTCGATGACCAACACGCCCGCGCCCACCCTGGCGGCGACCGAACGAACGGATTCCACCATCGCCAAGCTTTCCTGATCGCTCATGCCTGAGGTGGGCTCGTCGAGCAGCAGGAAGTCGGGCGCCAGCGCGGCGGCACGGGCCAGTTCCAGCCGGCGCTGGTTGCCGTAGTCCAGCGTGCCCGCCTGACGGTCTGCCCACTCGGTGAGCCCGGCGTCGTCGAGCAGCGTGTCGGCGTCGGGGCGCACCCGGTGAGGGCGGTGGCGAGCGGCAACCAGCGCCGTGAGCGCGACGTTTTCACGCACGCTGAGATTCTTGAACAGGCGCAGGTTCTGGAACGTGCGAGCCAACCCGGCACGGGCGATCTCCACCGGCTTGGACTCGGTGAGATCCTGATCGCCCAACGTGACTCGGCCGCCCTGCTCCTGCACGATGCCGGTGATCACGTTGAACAGTGTGGTCTTGCCGGCGCCGTTCGGCCCGATCAGCCCGACGACCTCGCCAGGCCGCACAGCGAGGCCGGCGCCGTCGAGCGCGACGAAGCCACCGAAGCGCACCTCAATCTCGGCGGCAATCAGGGTGCTGTCGCCCTGCTGGGGTGTCTGGCCCGACGGTGGTGGACGACGATACATGCGCCGTCGCAGCCAGCTCGCAAGGTCGCGATCACCCAGTAAGCCGCCGGGCCGCAACAACATGACCAGCAGCATCGTGCCACCCAGGAACAGGTCGGGAAAGCGCTCGATGTCCAAGCGTTGTGGGTCGCCCAGCTGCCGGAACAGTTCGTTGCCGGCGGTGATCAGCACGGTGCCCAGCACTGCGCCGGAGATAGAGCGCATGCCGCCCACCACCAGCATGACCAGGATGAGGATCCCCGAATCGAGAGTGAACTGCTTCGGGTTGACGCTGCCCAGTGACTGCGCGCGCAACGAGCCGCCCAGTGCAATCAGGCCCATGCTCACGCTCCATGCCGCCCAGCGCGAACTGAACAGCCGGATGCCGAGTGCAGGCGCTGCCAACTCGTCCTCGCGGGTAGCGATCGCGAAGCGGCCGATGCGGGTCTCCTGGAAGAAGTGAGCGATCACCAAGGCAGTGAAGGCAGCCGCCCACAGCCAGCCGTTGCCCTCCAGTCGAGGAATGCCCGATAAGCCGCCGGCCCCGCGTGTGAGTTCCTTCCAGTTCTTCACCAGCTGCTCGACGACGAACAACGCCGCGAGCGTGATCATTGTCGGCGCCAGCCCGCTGGCCCGACTGACGGCGATGCCAAAGAGACCACCCACGATCACCGTCACGAGCACAGCGAAGAGCGTGGCGCCCAACGGGCCGTAGTGGATGTTCTCCAGCCCAAAAGGAATATCGGGCAGCGCCTTCGCCTTGGCTGCCAGCGGAATGCCGACGACCGCTGTGGAGTAGGCGGCGATCTGGGCGAATGCCATATGCCCGAAACTCAACACGCCGGTGTTGCCGATGAAGACTTGCATGCCCAGCACGAGAATGAAGTTGCTGAGCATCTCGGCAATCAGCGAGTCGCGGCTGGCGCCGCCACCGCTGGTGTACGCCATCGCGAGAGCAGCGACAATTGCCACCAGCGCAGCGCTGGCCAGGGTGCTGCGCGTGAACCGGAGCAGGCCGGCGTTGAGGCCGCCCATCACACACGCTCCGCATGCGACACCTTGAAGATGCCATCGGGGCGAACAACGAAGAAGACGGCGATCAGCACGAACACAATCGCGGTGGAGAACTTGTCCCAGCCGACGGCTACCTCGGGCAGGTAGGCGCGAGTCAGGGTCTCCAACAGCCCAAGCACCAGCCCACCAACTACTGCGCCAGAGAAGCTGCCGAGGCCGCCGATGACTGCGGCGATGACAGCCTTCAGTAACCAGTCGGAACCCATACTGGGCTCGGCTGCGGGCGAGCGCATCAGGATCAGCGTGGCCGCTACGCCGGCGAGCAGTCCCGCAAAGGCGAAGGCCCCGGAGATCACCCGGTTTGCGCGCACACCCATCAAGCGAGCGGCGTCGAAGTCTTCCGCTGCGCCGCGCACGCTGATGCCGAAGAGGGTGCGCTTGAAGACCAGTGCGGTGAGCGCCAGTGTGAGTGCGGTCACGGCGATGGTGACCACGTCCATCACCTCGAAGCTGACACCTGCGATCTTGAACTGATTGAACACCCAGGCCGGCTTCGGGAACGCCCGCTGCTTGGGTGACACAGCGATCTGCCAGAAGGCGTGTGACAGCCGTTCTAATGCGAAGGACGTGAGCAGCAGGGTGAACGGACTGGAGTTGCGAACCCACCGAAAAGCGATGAGCTCGGTGGCCACCGATGCCAGCACGGCGCTGCCGATGATTGCCAGTGGCATCCACCACCAGCTGCCACCGTGCAGGAAGAAAAAGTAGGAGGTGTAGGCGCCGATCGTGATGAGCTCGCCGTGCGCGAAGTTGACGAGGTGCATCACACCGAAGATCAGCGAGATGCCGAGTGCGAGCAAGGCGTAGGTGCTGCCGACTCCCAAGCCGTCGACGACGGTCTGGATCAGTTTTGTCACCCCTCGCCTCCGATGAACGAGTCGAACAGGCTGGCGTCTGCGGCCAGCTCGGCGCCAGTGCCGCTGGCGATGATGCGACCGGTACGCAGCAGGTAGCCACGATCGGCCAGGCCCAGCACGCGAGTTGCGTTCTGTTCGACAACCAGCAGTGTGCGCCCCTGCTCGCGCAATCGCTGCAGCAGGTCGAACACGACATCGACCATCGTCGGCGCCAGGCCGAGGGTGGGCTCGTCGAGTAGCAGCAAGCGAGGGTTGCTCATCAGTGCCCTCGCGACCGCCAGCTGCTGTGCCTCGCCACCGGACAAGAAGCCGGCCGACGTGGTCCACTTCGAACGGAGTACGGGGAACAGTTCCGCTGCCTCGTCCAACCGTACGCGCCGATCGGCAACTGAGGCGGTGCTGCCGCCCAACCGAAGATTCTCTTCTACCGTCAGGTCTTTGAAGATACGACGATGCTCGGGCACCAGGGCCAGACCCGCACGAACAAGTCGAGCGGGGTCACTTCCGGTGATGTCGCTCCCGTCGAAACGCACGCTGCCCATGGCCGGGCGTAAGAGCCCGGCCACGGTGTTGAGCAGCGTTGTCTTGCCCGCGCCGTTGGGCCCCACAAGGGCCACCAGCTCTCCCGCGTGCACCTCTAGTGAGGCGTCGTGCAGAGCAGTGATGGCGCCGTAGCGCGTGGTGATCTTGTCGACCTC
>JAYVVY010000375.1:0-7853 GCA_043786575.1 Ilumatobacteraceae bacterium | reverse complement strand
ACTGGCCTCCATCAAGGGCATCGGCCCATCAAAGCTGCAGCAGTACGGCGCCGCCTTCCTCGCAGCGGTTGCCGCCGCCGAGCCGCCATCTGACTGAGGGCTTACGCGCCAAGCCCGCTCAGCCAGGCTTGCACGTTGGCGCCGAGTGCGCTCACGTCGTAACCACCCTCCTGCAGGACCACGGTCGGCAGGCCCAGCTGGCGCACGACTTCACCACTGCGGCGCATTCCATCGGTGGTGACGGCGAGGTCGCTGATCGGGTCGGTGATGTACGTGTCCAGCCCCAGCGAGACGATCAACACTGACGGCCCGAAGCTAGCGACCTTCTCGCAGGCTGTCGCCAGCGCGGAGATGTAGAGGTCGTCGTCGGCGCGAAGCGGCATCGGGTAGTTGATGTTGTGCCCAAGGCCGCGGCCGGTACCAGTCTCATCGGCGTAGCCAATCGAGTACGGATACGCGCGCGCCGGGTCCCCGTGCAGCGACACGTACTGCACGTCGTCGCGGTCGTAGAAGATCTGCTGCGTGCCGTTGCCGTGGTGGTAGTCGACGTCGAGGATGGTCACCTTCGTGCCGGTGGTCGATGCGATGTGATGTGCAGCGACCGCAGCGTTGTTGAAGAAGCAGTAGCCGCCGTACATGTCGGCGGTGGCGTGGTGGCCCGGCGGGCGACAGAGGCCGTATGCACTGCTGTCGCCATCGAGCACCAGGTGGGTGGTGGTGAGCGCCGTGTCGACCGCACCGCGAGCAGCTTCGTACGTGGTCTCGGTGAGCGGAGTGGTGGTCTCGAAGCACCAGTAGCCAACTCGGCCGTTGATGGCCTGCGGCTCGCCGCGCTCGCCCATCTTGTCGCGCAGTGCGGGACGATAGAAAACGTCGGGCACGACCTCGCGGACATCAGGGTGTTGAGCGGCGTAGAGCGCCCAACCTTCGGAGAGGAAGCGAACGAGACCGGGGTTGTGGACGCCCTCGATCGGTGCCAGCCCCCACTCGGTCGGTGAAAGAAACTCAAATCGGGCGTCGGCCTTCAGCGTCTCGCGGATTGCCTCAGCGCGCCCAATGTGCTCAAACGGACTGTGCGCGGTGGATGTCTCGAACTCCACGTGCGGGTCGTGGAGCAGATGAGCCGGGTTATAGACGACCTTCATACGCCAAGAATGACAGATTCAGGAATTGAGTACACCACCATCGGCATTGAGTCGCGCCCACTCCCGTGTGCCTCACGGCAGGTCTGCGCTAGGCCGACTGGACGTGGAAGGAGTCGAGCGCATCGGCGGGGATACCGAGCGTTCCGTCTTCGAGCTTCACTCGCGGCAACCGCCGCTCATACATCGCCTGCACGACGACACGGGTAGCGACGCCCAGCCGCTGCGCGGCTTCAGCGGGGAGAAGCACTTCTTGCTCGGTCATTGCACGCCTCCTTCGTCGAAGCCCAACGTACCGTGGAGCATGCGGATGACGGTCGCAAGCTCGTCCTGTAGCCCAGGGGCAGCTCCACGTTCTCGTATGGCGAGCCGAGAGTCCTCGATCGCCTCCAGCACCCGAAACGCCTCGTCCAGCGACAGCGAAACACTGCGAGGAACCGGGTCGTCGGAGGGATTGCGATCGCTCATGCGGTCAGCATGAAAGGAGCGTGCGACAGGGTTCCCAAGAAGCATCGAATGCCCGCCCGGGCGAAGAATGCACGAGGGCCGGTAGGCCTCAGATCTGAGCGCGACCTACGCCAGCTCCAGCATTTCGTCGAGGTACAGCTCGCGGCACTTGGCCCGTTGCAGCTTGCCCGACGAGGTCTTGGGCAGCGTGCCCGGCTTGACCAGCATCACGTCGCGCGGCGGCAGCCCGCAGACATCGAGCGTGCGTTGGTGCACGGCGTGGCGCACGGCTTCCAGCCCGTCGGCGTCGGTGGCACGCACCTCGCACACGACGACAACGCTCTCCTTGCCCTTGTAACCCTCCACACCGAACGCGATCACGTTGCCGGCACGCACACCATCGATGACGGCAATCGCTCGCTCGATGTCCTCGGGGAACACGTTGCGGCCACCGACGATGATGACGTCCTTGATACGGCCACAGAGCACAAGCTCGCCGTCCACCAGATAGGCCAGGTCTCCGGTGCACAGCCAGCCGTCGCGGAACAGCGCAGCGGTGGCGTCGGGTCGCTTGTAGTACCCCGACGTCACGGAAGTTCCGCGCAGCAACAACTCGCCGACGTGGCGTTCGGGCACTTCCTCGTAGCTGTCCGGGTTGACGACCTTCATCTCCAGGCCGGGAACCGCCTTGCCGAGAAGTGGCAGGCGGCGAACGTCGAGCTCCTCCTGCGCATCGGCGAGATCCAATGGCTTGGCCACGCGTTCGCGCTCGAGGAACTCGCGGTCGACCGAGTCGGTGACCATGCCTCGGTGGCGGGGCGGGAAGGCGCCGCCGATGGCGACCTCGGCCATGCCGAACGCGGGAAACACGCTGCCCGGCTTGAAGCCGAACGGCTCTGCGGCACGAACGAATGCTTCCACCGCGTTGGGATCGACGGGTTCGGCGCCGCTGAGCGCCAGCGTCAGTCGCGAGAGGTCGAGGCCTTCCATGCGGCCCAGGGCGCGGGTGGCCAGCACCCACGCAAAGTTCGGGCCGGCGGTGGCGGTGCCACCCCAGTCGCTGATCCACTGCATCCAGTTGCCTGGCTTGGCCAGGAAGTCTTGCGGCGCGGCCTGCACCAGGTTGACGCCCACCGTCATCGGCAGCGACAAAAAGCCGACCAGACCCATGTCGTGATACAGAGGTAGCCAGCTGACCATGACTTCGCCAACGGTCAGCTCGGCCGCCTCGCACGACGCGTCGAGGTTGGCGCGCAGCACCCGGTCGGGGATCATCACGCCCTTGGGCTCGCTGGTTGAACCGCTGGTGTACTGCAGGATCACCAGCCGCTCCGGATCGTGGTCGGGCAGCTCCAGCGCATCGCTCTTTGGCACGCCGGCGAAGCCGGGCAGCACGGCGGCCATGGGCTCGATCGGCGGGTCGTCGGGGCCGGCCTCGTAGAACGCGGCGAGCATGTCGTCGATCAGGATGAGCTTGGCATCGCCATGGCGGATGCGAGCCCGGGTGGTCTCTACGAACACGTCGAGCGAGCCCATCCGCATAGGAAGCGGCAGCACCATACTGGCGATGCCTGCGAGCCAGCACCCCTGGATGATCGTCATCAATGAACGCGACGTGGGGCCAAGGATCGCGACGTGGTCGCCGGGGACCAAACCCCGCGCCTGCAGCGCCGCGCCCACGACGCGAGCCTCGTCGTGCAGCTGCTCCCATGACACGAACGCGTCGCCTTCGGCCGGCATCACGCTGTTGCCCACGAACCGCACGCCGGTCTGATGCTCGGTAGCGGCGATCAGTCGATTGATGATCGAATCGGTGTCAGGCGAATCGGTGTCGGGCGAACTTGGGGGCATGGGTGTAACGGTAGTACGGGAAAGAACAGGGCGACTTGATTGGTGGCTCGTAGAATCGCAGCGCCATGAACGCCACCAACACCCCGAACTCCGCCGACGACGCCACGCGCGCCGACGGTGTCGCAACCGACACACATCCGTTTCGGTATACCGGCGAGCTTGCGCAGGGTATTGAGGCGCGCTGGCAGGGCCGTTGGGCTGACCAGGGCACGTTCAACACACCGAACCCGGTTGGTCCGCTGGCCGACCCCGCCCGTTTCTTCGATGCCGACGGCGCCCCGCGGCCGCGCAAGTTCATCCTCGATATGTTCCCGTACCCCAGCGGCACCGGGCTGCACATGGGCCACCCGCTGGGCTATACCGCCACCGACATGTACGCCCGCTACCAGCGGATGACGGGCCACAACGTGCTGTACACAATGGGCTTCGATGCCTTCGGGCTGCCCGCCGAGCAGTTTGCGGTGCAGACCGGCCAGCACCCGGCTATCACCACGGACCAGAACATTGCCAACATGCGCACGCAGATGAGCCGGCTGGGCCTCAGCTACGACCAGCGCCGCAGCATCAGCACCACCGACCCTGACTACTACCGCTGGACGCAGTGGATCTTCTTGCAGGTGTTCAACTCATGGTTCGATCCGGAGCTGAAGAGGGCTCGTCGCATCGATGAACTGGTCGCCGAGTTCGAGGCCGGCACCCGCCAGCCGGCTGCCGTCGATGGAGTGGGTCGGTCCTGGTCATCGATGTCGGCCGCGGAGCGTGGGCTGGAGCTGGATGGTTGGCGTCTGGCGTATGTGAGCAACGCACCGGTCAACTGGTGCCCCGGTCTTGGCACGGTGGTCGCCAACGAGGAGGTCACGTCCGACGGCCGCAGTGACCGCGGCAACTTCCCGGTGTTCAAGCGCAACATGCGCCAGTGGATGATGCGCATCACCACCTTCGCCGACCGGTTGATCGACGATCTCGATCTGCTGGACTGGACCGAAGCCATCAAGTCGATGCAGCGCAATTGGATTGGCCGCAGCGAAGGCGCCATCGTTCATTTCGATTCGCCAGCCGGCACTCTCTCCGTGTTCACGACGCGCCCTGACACGCTGTTCGGCGCCACGTTCATGGTGCTGGCACCGGAGCATTCGCTGGTCGATGCGCTGACCACGCCTCAGCAGGCCGAGGCGATTGCCGCCTACCGTGTGCAGGCCGCAGCAAAGGACGACTTCGATCGCCAGAACGAGGGTCGCGAGAAGACCGGCGTGTTCACCGGCTCATACGCCACAAACCCGTTGAACGGCCAGCAGATCCCGGTGTGGATTGCCGACTACGTGCTGATGGGTTACGGCACCGGCGCCATCATGGCCGTGCCGTCTGGCGACCAACGCGACTTCGAGTTCGCTCGCAAGTTCGTGCTCGACATCATCGCCATTCAGCAGCCAGCAGACCGCACGCTCGACACGGCCACATGGTCAGAGGCCTTCGTCGGCGACGCTCCGTACGCGAACAGCAGCAATGAGTCGCTGAACCTCAACGGCGTCGCCACAGTCACCGAAGGCAAGCGCCTGACCAACGAGTGGCTGGCGGCACACGGCCACGGCGAGGCCACCATCACCTACAAGCTGCGCGACTGGCTGTTCAGCCGTCAGCGCTACTGGGGCGAGCCGTTCCCCATTGTCTACGACGTCGACGGGCACCCGCACGGCCTGCCAGACGAAATGCTGCCCGTCGCGCTGCCCGAGACCGATCAGTTCTCACCGCGTACGTTCGACCCCGACGACTCGCAGAGCAACCCGGAGAGCCCGCTGGACCGCCTGACCGGCTGGGTCAACGTCGAGCTGGACTTGGGCGATGGCCTGCAGCCGTACCGGCGCGACACCAACGTGATGCCGCAGTGGGCCGGCAGCTGCTGGTACGAGATGCGCTACACGGACCCCACCAACGACGCGCAGTTCGTGGACCCGGCCAACGAGGCGTACTGGATGGGGCCCCAAACCGCGGGCGGCTCCGGCGGCGTCGACCTGTACGTCGGCGGCGTCGAGCACGCCGTGCTGCACCTGCTGTACGCCCGCTTCTGGCACAAGGTGCTGTTCGACCTGGGCCACGTCTCGTCGTGTGAGCCGTTCCACAGGCTGTTCAATCAGGGCTACATCCTGGCCGCCGCCTACCAGAACGAGCGCGGTATGTACGTGGAGGCCGCCGACGTGGTGACCGCTGACGGCGGGTACACGTACGAGGGCAAGCCTGTCACGCGCGAGTACGGGAAGATGGGCAAGAGCCTGAAGAACGCCGTCGACCCAGACGACATGTGTGCGCAGTATGGCGCCGACACGCTGCGTCTGTACCTGATGGCGATGGGTCCGCTGGATGCCTCACGTCCGTGGGAAAGCAAGGACGTCGTTGGCGTGTATCGCTTCCTGCAGCGCGTGTGGCGCAACATCGTCGATGAGGAGACTGGCGACGTTCGCCTGCTGCCCCACGATGCCGACGACGAGACCGTTCGCCAGCTGCACATCGCAATTTCGGGTGTTCGTGAGGAACTGGACAACCTGCGTTTCAACACCGCTATCGCCAAGCTGATCGAGTTCAACAATCACCTGACCAAACTGGGCGGCTGCCCGTACGACATGGCCGAGCCATTGGTGAAGATGCTGGCCCCGCTAGCCCCGCACGCAGCTGAGGAGCTGTGGCAGAAGCTGGGCCACACCGCCTCGGTCGCCTACGAGCCCTTCCCGGTCGCGAACCCAGCGCTGCTCGTGGCCGACACAGTCGAGTATCCCGTGCAGATCAACGGCAAAGTTCGCAGCCGCATCACGGTGGCCGCGGACGCGGATGCTGATTCCGTGCAGGCGACGGCTCTGGCCGACGAAAAAGTGGTAGCGGCGTTGGCCGGCGGAGCCCCGAAAAAGATCATCGTCATCCCCGGCCGAATGGTCAACATCGTCGCTTAACGGCAACGATGATGGTAGATGCGACAGTTGTCGCACACTTGCTACACTGCCGGACATGACTGTTGTGGCTTCGCGCGAACTACGGAATCAAACGCGTGCTCTCCTGGACCGCGTCGACGCCGGCGAGACGATCACCATCTCGGTTGACGGCCGGGCGGTTGCCGAACTTCGCCCCGTCGCCGGGGAACGTAGGTGGATGAAGCGAGCGGAGTTCGTGAACCGCGTTCTCGCCCACCAGGCAGACCCGGCTCTTCGCGATGAACTCCGTGATCTTGCGCCGGACTACACCGACGATCTCACATGGCAGTAGCGCGAGGCCTTGCCGACACCAGCGTCTTCATCGCTGCAGAGTCACAGCGCCCACTCGATGTCGCCCGAATGCCGGACGAACTGGCTGTATCCGTCATCACGATCGGAGAGTTGAGAGCCGGTGTGCTCGCCGCTGCCGATGTCTCCGTCCGTGACCGTCGACTCACGACCCTCATGCGCGCACTCGCTTTGACTCCGGTTCCGATCGACTCAGAGGTCGCCGACGCATGGGCAACCCTCAGAGTGATGCTGCGCGACCGCGGTCTACGGATGCCGGTGAACGACTCATGGATCGCAGCTACCGCTCTCGCCCTCGGCGTACCAGTAGTCACGCAAGACGCTGACTACGTAGACCTTCCCGGACTGTCAGTAGTTCGAGTCTGAGCCGGAGCAGACGGAAGTTGCTCGTGACTCGCGGGCTCTGATCGAGGCCAAGCGCGAATTGCACGACGGGCAAATCCTAAAGAGGTGAACTGGAGCAACATGTTCGCCCTGCCCAGCGAACTCAACAACCCGGCGGCTCACTACGGGCCCGCAGCGTCGTCGCGCACGCGGACTTGCAATTGAATCGACCCCGATCAGGAGCCGAGGAGGTTCTTTTGGACTTTGCCCATGGCGTTTCTTGGCAGTTCCTCGACCACTCTGATCTCCCGCGGGCGCTTGTGGACTGACAGGGTGCTGGCTACGTGATCGATCAAGGCGACAGGATCGACTTCGGTGCCGACTACGTACGCCACTATGCGCTGGCCGAGGTCGTCGTCGGGCAGACCAATGACTGCAACCTCGATGACCGATGGGTGGCCGAGCAGTGCGGTCTCGACTTCGCCGGCACCCACCTTGTAGCCGCCGGTCTTGATGATGTCCATCGACTGGCGGCCCACGATTCGGTGGAAGCCATCGGCGTCGATCACCGCGGCGTCGCCGGTGCGGAACCACTCGCCGTCCATCGCCGCCGCAGTCGCGTCCGGCCGCCCGAGGTAGCCATCGAACAGGGTCGTGCCCGCCACGTGCAACTCGCCGATGGTTTCACCGTCATGCGGGATCGATCCGCCGTCCTCACCGACCAGGCGCGTAGTCACGCCAGAGATCGGCACGCCGACCCAACCCGGGCGGCGTTCGCCGTCCGCGCGTGTGCTCAGCGTGATCAACGTCTCCGTCATGCCGT
>JAYVVY010000374.1:0-3423 GCA_043786575.1 Ilumatobacteraceae bacterium | reverse complement strand
ACCGGCACAACGTCCGACGCAAAGACAGTGAAGGTCACCGATCCGCAATCCACTCGCACAGCAACCGACACCATCGCGGTCAACAACGTCACGCCGGTTGTGACCGCGACGTTCGTGTCAGCGGTGGACGAAGGCTCCCAGGTGGCTGTCGACGTCACCGTCACCGACCCCGGCAACGACAGCCAAACCGTTCTCGTCACCTGGGGTGACGGCAGCTCGACATCGGCAGCCATGTTGGTTGGCGCGAAGAACGGTGACGTCGTGCGCGTGACTCACACCTACGACGACGACAACCCAACGCTGACTCCCCAGGACGTCGTTGCCGCTTCGGTCACCGTGCTCGATGACGATCTGGGCTACTACAGCGCGGCCGCGTCCGTGACGGTCCGCAACGTCGCCCCGATCGTGAGCGCCGGTGCCGACGTCACGCTGGACGAGTTTGGAACAGTGACGCTGGCGGTGTCATTCACCGACCCAAGTGCGGGCGACACGCACGGCTATCAAGTCAACTGGGGTGACGGCAATGTCACCGCCCTCGCCCGGCCCCCGGCCAACCGCGCATTTACGGCCAGCCACCAGTACGGCGACGACGGAGATTTCATCATCACTGTCACGGTGGCCGATGACGACCAGGGAACCGGCACTGACACGGTGACGGCCACGGTGAACAACATCAATCCGACGGCCGTGATCGCCGAGCCAATCGACGGTCGGACCTGGATTCTCGCCGACGGCACCGACGCCGACACCGTGATCGACGTGCCGACAATGCTGGCCACCCGAGGCGTTCCGTCGAGGATGTCGGCTCGGTCTATCGATCCGGGCAGCGACGACCTCACCTTCGCCTGGACATGGGGCGACGGCACGTCCACTGCCACCACCTATCGCTCCGACATCGCCCGCCCGGACCCGAAGCCGAGCACCGAGGTCAACCCGCGCGATGTCACCGACACCCCGACGAAGACGTGGGCCAACGCGTGCCTGTATCGAGTCGGCATAACGGTGACCGACGACGACGGCGGCACGGCGGCCGACGCAACCTGGGTAGTGGTCACCGGTGCACCCACCAAGCAGCTCGGTGTTGGTGCCTGGACCGCGTCGCTGCAAGGCAAGGGCAACCTGAAGCTGACGCCAGCGCAGACAACCTGTTACCTACAGGCTGTCGATCACTTGTCGGTGACGTTCGGTGCGCCAGCCGATGCCCGGTCACTGTTGTCCGCCGCAGAAGCAATCGCAATCCTGAACCCGAGCGGTGGGCCTGCTGATCAGCTCGGCCAACTCGATCGAGCAATCCTGGCGAGCTGGTTGGAGCTCATCAACGGTGGCGTTACTTGGAACCAACGAGTTGACACCAATGGCGACAAGATCCCCGACGCAGAGTTCGGCCAGCTGGTCCGAAACGCCGAGCAGCTTCGGGCCGACCCGAACGCCACGGCCGAGCAGCGAGCCGAGCAACGCCGTCTACTCTCCAAGGCCGTCAACCTCTAACGCCCCGGGACACGCGACCCACACCATTACCTGTGTGGACCAAGAGAGTGTCGTCCGCGGATTCTGTCTGACCGAACGGTGAATTCAATGGTTCCTACGTAGCCACCGTTGAATTCACGGTTCGCGGGACCAGACGGTTGCCGCCATTTTCACACCACTGTTAGTCGCTGCGGGGAGCCCTGATGCGGCGCTTCACTGCCGCCAGCTCTACTCTCTCGGGCCTGGCTTTGTAGAACGGGTCGAGCGGGTAGCAACCCGACACCAGCCCGGCCCGGGGCGCCGTGGTGCAGTCGCTGAACGTGCGGCACAGCAGTTGTCGGCGCAACGGACGCCCAGTCAATACGGCGTGGGGAAGGTCCGGGTAGGAGAGCGCCATCCGGCCGAGGCCAACCATCGAGGCCTGCCCGGCGGCAACTACCGCCTGCCCCACATTCGCCAGCCACTCCTGCAGGTACGAGTAGCCCGACCCGATCACCGCCATCTCCGGGGCGTACTGGGCCAGCTGGGCGGTGGCTGCCAGCTGACGGGCGACGCCCACGAGAGGGTCCTCCGGCGGCAGGTAGCCGTCGGAGGGTGGAAAGAAGGCCGGCCGCTGCATGTGTGGGCAGTAGTAGGGGCTGCCGGCGGTGGTGCACAGCAGGCCGACCCCGAGGGAGCGCAGCATGTCGACCAACGCAAACGGCTCGGTGAGATCGATACCACGCCCACTGGGGTCGGCACCGAACGCGAAACGGTAGGACCCCTCCGTTGCCGGCACTCCTACGCCGTCAGGGCCAGGCACATAGGGCACCGAGTCGAACACCGAGAACCGCACACCGATCGCCAAAGCGGGCGCAGCCGCAGCGATGCCCTCGATGATGCTGCGCATGAATCTGGTGCGGTTGACGAAGTCACCGCCGTAGCGACCGGGACGGTCGTGGGCGGTCAGCAACTCGTGACCGAGGTACCCGTGACATGCCTTCACATCGACGAAATCGAACCCCGCTTCGCCGGCCAGCACGGCACGATCAACGAAGGTCGCGACGAGATCATCCAGCTCACCATCCGACAACAGCGTGCTGGCACTCGCGCCGCTGGGGCCGTCGAGGAACGGGTGCTGATAGGCAGTACGCGGGGCGGGCGCGCCGTCGGGGCGGGCGTAGCGGCCGGAGTGGGTGAGTTGCAGCCCGACCACCTGTCCGTCGTGGAACAGCCGTCGCAAATTCGCCAGCTCTGCGACCGTGGACTCGTTGATCAGTAGTTGGTGCGGGTTGGCGCGGCCCTCGTGGCACACCGCGGTTGCCTCCGCCCACACCAAGCCGGCGCCTCCCGCGGCAAAGCGTTGCCAGCGGCGATGGACCAGTTCCGTCGGCCGGCCGTCCGCTGTGCCATCCCATCCCTCCATCGGCAAGATGGCGAAACGATTCGGCACGTGCAGGTCGCCTGCCACCCCGTTGCGAATGGTCAGCGGTCGGGCAAGCACGCCGTCCACAACGACCGCTTCGTCGACCGGCATCTCGAGCCCCAGCAAACGGAGGTGCGCAGTGAATGACTCGTAGGTGTCCAGCTTGCGGACCTGGGGGATCACGACCATTCCTCCAGACGGCGAACGATGTCGGCCAGCACGTCGCGGTCGCTGTCCGGGCGGCGAGTTGCACCCGGCGGTGTCAGGTCGCAGGTGGCCCAGCCGCGCAGTTGAAAGCACAGTGCGGCGTCGTGGCGATAGCCCGGCACGGGCGGGCGAAACGTGAACTGGCCGAGGTACTGCAACAGGTCGTTCAGCTCGTAGAAGGCCGGATCGCCGGCGAGCCACAGCCGGTCGCGAACTGCAAACTCCGCGGGCGCGAACGTAGAGAGACCGAGGAGGTAGTCGCTGCCCCACATCACCATGTCGATAGCCAGGTCGTTGCCGGTGAGCACCATGAACTCGGGCCGCAACTCGTCGCGCAGCCGTAG
>JAYVVY010000373.1:0-4823 GCA_043786575.1 Ilumatobacteraceae bacterium | reverse complement strand
GTGTCTGCGGGCAGTCTGCCGGATGCGACGGGGCAGGCAATCGTGGCGACCGTGGGCGACTACGTTGCGACAATTGGCCCCGAGAACCCTTGGGATTGCTGGCCGGTCTTCGAGAACGGCGCGCCGGTCGCGGCGCCGATCACATGGTGGAACAAGGCCACCGAGGATCGGTCCCCGGGGGTGCCGCCCGACGTGCAATTGGCTACAGAGTTCATCAACACCGACTGGGGTGTGATGCGAATCGACGATGAGCTCACGGTGACGCCTGTAGTCGGCACTTACTCATGCGATGCCGTGGCACCTACGTACACGGCGCCGGTGGTCTACGACGACGACAGCAACCTGATCGTGGCGTTTGAAACCGCGGCGAACCAGTTCGTCACGCTGGACCCAACCACGCTGGTGGTCCAGAGCCGCATGACCCCGCTCGCCGACCCAAGTCTGACCTGGACCGATGTGACAGCCGCTAGCGATGTGGTGATTGCGAGCAAGTCCGATGGCAGTCTGCGGGTGTGGGGAGTCAAAGACGGAGGCCCTGGACGGGACTTCCCATTGGGAACTGGGGCGGGAACTCTCGCGACGTCGGGTGGTGTGGTCTTCGGTGGAGAGGGGCTCGTGGATCTGAACCGCGATGCCGCTACCTCGAGTTTGCCTGACGTGTTCCCCACCGTGAGTTTCGCGTTGTTTTCGGCCGACACGCGTTTCCTCGCGCTGATCGACGGCCGCTGTCGTTGCCGTGCAGGCATCTGGGATGTGTCGAATCCTTCTACGCCAACCCTGGTGTCGACAATCGCATCAACAACGGTCTCGTCGTTGCGGTGGCTGGACCATACCCTGGGCCTCACATCGGCCCGTGGTGTCGAGTTCTACGAGTTCATAGAGCCGAAGGTCAACCGAAACGCGCTGGTGGTTTCCGCCGACGGCTCGACGTGGGTGAGCTGGCCGTCGGTCGATGGCCAACTCGGGGTGCACGGCACCACCGACGCAGATGGAACCCCCGGCGACTCGATTGGGGAAGCCCCGCAAGGGAGCCTTCCGTCGGCGATCAGCCCCAATGGGCGTCTCGTTGAATTCGCTTCTGGGGTCGTACTGCTGCCAACCGGGGACGGTTCACTGTCGGTGTACACAACGACTCTGACCGTCAATGAAGTAGCCAGCGGTGCCGAGGTCTTTCGGCGGGACGCCGCCGTAGGTCGCACTCTTTTCGACCCGTCGGGCCGTTTCATGATGTATGGCTATCCACTCGACCCCACCACCTCACTCGTGGCGCTCCGAGCGGCAGAACCCGAAGGTGTTGTGGAGATCTACGACACGACGAGTTGGGCGCTGGTGGCCGGTGGCAGGGTCCCGGCAGATTCGTTGTCAGGTTTGTCATGGGCTTCGCCGACCGAACTGATCAGCCTGGGCTATTCCGGTGTGCTCCAGGTCGTTACCATCGCGGACGGTGGGCTCACCGTGACGCAACCTCTCACAGGCATCGACGGACGACAGTGGTGGGCGTCGCCCGATCGGCAGCTGCTCGTGATCGCGCATGACTCGGGACGCTTGCGGGTCCTGAACGGGCTTGGTTGCTCCCAGCCTCTGACACCGCTACCGACGAAGGATGTCGGCCTCTCCGAAGTCACCAACGTTGCGTTCAGCGCTGATAGCCAGCGAATGGTCACGGTGGCGGGCGCGAGCATCACGATGTGGGACGTATCGGAACCGGGCGACATGCGTCGCGTGCAGGAGCTCGGACAGTTGCCGATAGCGACGTATGCAGGTGCCGGCGACGAATATGCGCAGATCAGAGCGACCTTTTTCCCGGCTGGGAATTCGCTCCTCCTCCTCATCAACTCGAATCTCATCGAAGTGGCCGACTTCGATCCGCAGGCTGTGTGCGCGGCGGTCAGCGAGGCCGACCTCGAGCGGGCCGAGAAAGTGATGAAGAATCGGTCAGCGTGCCGCGATCGTGTGAAGGCCGCGTAGGACCAGCGCCACCACTTCGTCGACATCGGTGGTGGTTGCGAGGCGCTGGTTGTTGGCGTCAGTGAGGCCGTTGCGTAGCGCCGCCCAGTTGCCCGGCGGGAGCGCTGTGGCGAGGTCTGCATCCAGTTGCAGGGCGTACGGCGTATCGGCCAGCAGTGGCGCGAGTTCACGCGCCGCCGGCACGTTGTCGAGTTGCCATTGCTGTGTCAGCTCCGGCGGGCTCTCACCAGCGAGATGTGCTGCCAACGCGGCGCCGCCACCGCCGAAGCCGCCGACGACGTAGAGCGCGCATGGCCTACCGGCCGTGCCGACGCTGCCAACGGTCAAGATGGCTTCCTCGATCACGCCCGGATAGCGGCCTGCATACTTGTCCAGCCGCCCGCCAATCACGACACGCGCGGCGCACTGTGCGGCCATCTGTTCGCGCATGCTGGTGAGGGCCAGCACGGCCTGCGTGGCTGGCTGCGCCGCGACGGCCTGCAGTGGCGCTGCCGGGCACTGCTCCACCTGAAAGCGGCCCTGGTAGGTGGCGACGATCTGTTGGTACGCGGCTAGACGCGCCGGGTCGTCGTCGGCCCATACGGTGGCTGAGGCGAAGCTGACGAGGCGGCTGTCGTCCGGGCGCAGGTCTGGTCGGTATCCGCTGACCATGTCCAGCATCACGCGCGTGAAGTTGGGCTCCAGATCTGCGGGCTCGTCCAGGCGTCCGCCGTACGCGATGCACGCGCCAGCGGCGAGTAGGTGGCGTACCAGTTCGGTGAACACGAAGCGCAGATGTAGTTCGGACAGGCCGCGTCGGTGCATATCTGCGGGGGCCGTGGGGGACACCGAGAGCGCGACGAGTGTGTCGTGGGGGATCATTGCCACACCTCCGTTGGCGTGCGCAGCCGGAGCGCGGGAAAGGCGGCCCGTAGTAGTAGCAACTCCGTAGAGGGGATGGGCGGGTCTGGGTACACCACGTCGCCGCTGCCCAGGCCTGCGCCGACCAACGTCATCAGTTCCGGCGGATGCGTGAGAACCAAGTCCGGGTTGGCGACACCGGCCAGGGCGCAGAGATGGGCGATGCGTAACGGCAAGTACGTCCGGCGCAGGCTGTCCTCCACTGCCAACCGCACCACGCGACGGTAGGTGCCGGCAGCGTCGGCCGGCTGCCAGCGGGCGACGGGGCCGTTGCCGAGGTAGGGGAACGAGCGATCGTGGCCGTCGGCGATGGCGTCGATCACCACCACTGGCTGGCCGGCCTGTTTGGCGAGCACGATCTCGCGGCCGCACCAGGCGCTGCCCGCGTACGCGTCGGTGACGATTGCGACCACAGGCCCGGCGATCACGTGCGTATCGAGCACTCCCGAGAAGCTCTCGCCTGCGTAGATGTCGGTTCGGTCGAGGAACGATTGCAGTTGCGTATCCAGGTCGAGGTGTGCCTTGAGACCCTCTGCGATTTCGCTGCCGTCTCGGGTGGCATAGCTGATGAACGCGCTGACCGTTCGGTCTGGCGCCAGCAGTCGATGTAGCTGCAGGCCAACTGAGCCGGCAACGAACGAGCTGGTCTCGTGGCCGGTTGTGCCGTCCGGTGGTCGGATCATGTTGGTCTGGCCACTCAGTAATGCGTTACTGAGAGACGCGGGGTCGAGAGCGACGGGGAGCATCAGCCAGCCAGCGCTGCGCGCGTGGTCGAGCAGTTCCTCGACCGCAGTGCGGACGGGCGAGTTCCTCACGACCAACGATGCCAGGAGTGCAGTGTCGGCCAGGAGCACGATGGCTCTGCGCTCGGCTGCCGGCCAGGTGGTGGGGTCGATCGTTGGACCGTCTGTGCCGAGGCGGCGGAAGTGCACGGGCATGCCCATGCGTGTGGAGGAACGACCATCGGGGTCGCCGCTGAGCAACCGAAAGATGGCTTCGGCAACGGGGTGCACGCCGTCGCCGACATTCGCTGCCCACACCACATCGACGATCAGCGGCTGTGCGGATTCAGTCATGCTGCGCCGCGTCGTGTTGGTGCGTGTCGTTGTGCGTGGCGTGTTGCGTGGCGTGTTGCGTGGCGGGGAACCGTTTGCCCCACACGTAATGCAGGCGTGGCGCGCCGGCGCTGTCGAACGGAGGGATGGTCGCATCCTTGGTCGTCAGCGCGTCGAACCATCCGCAGCCAACAGGATCGAGCCCGACGGCGTACACCGACAGCGTGCCGTCAGTTTCAATGCACATCCGCAGGAACTGCTTGTAGCGCGTGAGGTGTGCCGACGAGAACGCAAGGGTGTCGTTGGCCTTGATGTGGCTGTTCGTCCACCGCACCATGCCGACGAACAGCGCCGTCGACAGGATGCCGCCGATGAGGGGCACGACGATGAAGTGCCACCACGCGGTTTGCGGGCCGACCCAGCGTCCGAACGCCGCGACGGCGACGAACAGCGCGGCCTGGGCTGCGCCATGGATCAGTCCGTACTTCTTGGCTCCGTTGTTGAGCTGCGACTCTTTGCTGTTGGGAGCGGTCGCGATGATCATCGCGACAACGAGCACGAGCAGGATCGTCCATCCGGGCCAGGCTGCGATCACCCAACGCACGGCCGGGTCCGCGCCGTCGCGGGGCACTCCGGTGCCGCCGAGATCGAGCGAGCCATTGCGGATGGTGACCAGCCCGGCGTAGGCGGCATGCAGTACCGCGATGATCGCGAAGAGCCACCAGAGCTGCCAGTGAGAATGGGGTGTCGGCTTGGTGGTATCCCGCTCGTTGGTTGCGGGGCCTGAGAGTCTGATCTGACTTCGGGGTTCGACACGCCCCGTTCCGGAGGGCGACTCGAGCTGCTGCTCTAACAGCTGCTCGGTCACTGGTCTCCTTCACGGGACGTGCGTGCCTGCCC
>JAYVVY010000372.1:0-3603 GCA_043786575.1 Ilumatobacteraceae bacterium | reverse complement strand
GCGTGCGGTACGCTGCTCTCCCGTTGTCAGTTCACTGAGACGGAGGTCGTCAGCAATGCCGAAGCACATTTTCGTGACCGGAGGCGTTGCCAGCTCCCTCGGTAAGGGTCTCACCGCATCGTCGCTGGGTCGCCTGCTCAAAATGCGTGGCCTGCGGGTCACCATGCAGAAGCTGGATCCGTATATCAACGTTGATCCAGGCACCATGAACCCGTTCGAGCACGGCGAGGTGTTCGTCACCGACGATGGAGGCGAAACCGACCTCGATCTGGGTCACTACGAGCGTTTCATCGACGAGCCGTTGACGCGAAACTCGAACGCAACCACGGGCAGCATCTACCAAGCGGTGCTGGCCGCCGAGCGCCGTGGCGACTATTTGGGCAAGACCGTGCAGGTCATCCCCCACATCACCGATGAGATCAAGAAGCGCATCATGCGTTTGGCCACCGACGATGTCGACGTAGTGATCACCGAAGTCGGCGGCACCGTCGGCGACATCGAGATACTTCCGTTCCTGGAGGCGCTGCGTCAGTTCCGAACCGATGTTGGCCGCGACAATATTTGCTACATCCACGTCACCCTCGTGCCGTTCATTGGCCCGTCGGGCGAGCAGAAGACCAAGCCAACGCAGCACTCGGTCACCGAGCTGCGCAGCCGTGGCATTCAGCCCGACATCATCGTGTGCCGCAGCGAGGCGCCGCTCAGCGACAACCTCAAGCGCAAAATCTCGAACCTGTGCAACGTGGACGATCGCGCCGTTGTCAATGCGGCCGATGCCCGCAACATTTACGAGCTACCGCTGATTCTGCACGACGAGGGCCTGGACACTGTCGTCCTCGAACGGCTGCGGCTTGAGGCGCCCATCGACCTCACCCCATGGCACAACATGGTCGCCAAGGTCGAGGCCGCGACCAAGCCTGTGAAGATCGGTTTGATCGGCAAGTACGTCGACTATCAGGACGCCTACCTGTCGGTGGTCGAAAGCCTGAAGCATGCCGGCTTCCATCATGGCGCGAAAGTGGAGATCGACTGGATTCAGGCGGAGGAGGTCGAGGGGCTGCTCGTCGCCGGTCGCCTTGCGGATCTCGACGGCATCGTCATCCCCGGTGGCTTCGGAGATCGCGGTTTCGAAGGCAAGATCGCTGCCGCCGGCTATGCCCGTGAGCACGACATTCCATGCCTGGGGCTGTGCCTTGGTCTGCAGGCGATGACCATCGACTTTGCTCGCAACGTGATGGGCCTCACCGACGCGAACAGCACGGAGATGAACCCCGACACCGCGTACCCGATCATCGACCTGATGCACGATCAGCGTGATGTCAGCGACAAGGGCGGCACGCAGCGTCTCGGCGCGTACTACGCCATCCTCGAGCCCGATAGCCGGGTCCACCGGGCGTACGGCGAGCCGGTCGTCAGCGAACGTCACCGTCACCGCTACGAGCTGAACGCACAGTGGAAGCCCCGTCTGGAAGCTGCCGGTCTGCGCTGCACCGGTCTGTCGCCGGATCGTCGGCTGGTCGAGTTCATCGAGATGGCGGATCATCCGTTTTGGGTTGCTACGCAGGCTCACCCCGAGTTCAAGAGCCGGCCGGATCGGCCGCATCCGCTGTTTCGCGAGTTGGTCGAGCATGCATTGGCCCGTCACGCGGTCGGGGCCCCTTCGCTGCGAGTGATCGACGATCAGTCGGTGGCCTGAGCCCGTGGCAGGCTTTCGCCACCTGGGCGACCGACTGGTGCACCAGGGCTACATCTGGCACGTTGCGGTAGCGGACTACGAATCGCCCGACGGCGACACGTTTCAGCGAGACATTGTGCGCTCGCCCGGTGCAGTGGCCGCCGTGCCGTTGCGAATCGGTGCCGACGGAGTCGCACGCGTCGTGCTGGTCAGCCAGTATCGGCCGCCATTTGACGACTACGTCCTGGAGGTGCCCGCGGGCATGCGCGATGTGCCCGGTGAGGCGACTGAGGTGACTGCCGCGCGCGAGTTGGTCGAAGAGGTCGGGCTGCAGCCGGGCAACCTGGAGCACCTGATCGACATGTATCCGTCGGCGGGGATGACCGACTCGGTACTCACGCTCTACCTGGCCACTGACCTCACCGAGGTACCGCGCGAGACGCACGGCCCCGAGGAAGCGCACATGGAGGTGCTGGAGCTTCCGCTGGCGGAAGCGGTCGAGATGGTGGTGCGTGGCAAGATCCACGATGCGAAGACCGTCATCGGCTTGCTGCTCGTGGAGCGGCGCCTGCGGACCCGCGGTCACGGATGATCGCGGTCCTCCCCATCGAGGTGGAGGAGTTCCTCTCGTGGATGGCCAGCGAGCGTGGGCGTTCGCGCAACACGTTGGCCGCCTACCGTCGCGACCTGACCGGGTACAGCGAGTGGCTCGCGGTGCACCACTCAACGCTGCAGACGGTTGATCGCGCCCAGCTGGATCAATTCGTGCAGGCGCGCCGTGCAGGCGGCTCGGCGCCGTCGAGCGTTGCCCGGCAACTGGCGGCGATTCGAATGTTGCACCGGTTCATGGCGGAGGAGGGCGTACGGCAGGACGACCCGTCTGCTGACGTTGAGGGCGTGCGCGTGCCCGCCGGCATTCCCCATCCCCTCAGCGAGGCTGAAGTGGGGGCGCTCTTGGCCGCTGTGGTGGCCACTGACCCGGCTTCGTTGCGGGACCGTGCGCTGTTGGAGTTCCTGTATGCAACGGGTGCCCGCATCAGTGAGGCGTGCGACTTGTCGCTGGGCGACCTTGATCGCGACAATCGGCTGGTGCGGCTGTTTGGCAAGGGTGCCAAGGAACGCATCGTTCCCTTCGGCCGTGCGGCGGCAGCATCGATGGATGAGTGGCTGGTGTCGGGGCGAGAGCACCTTGAGCCAGCCCGCTGGGCGAGGCGCGGCGACCAGGAAGCGGTGTTCCTGAATACTCGCGGGTCGCGCCTGTCACGGCAGGCGGCGTGGGCAATCGTGAAGAAGTACGGCGAGCGGGTGGGGCTGGCCGGCAAGCTGTCGCCGCACGTACTGCGCCACTCGTGTGCTACCCATTTGCTGGACCATGGGGCCGACCTTCGTATCGTGCAGGAAGTGTTGGGTCACGCCTCGATTTCCACGACGCAGGTCTACACGAAGGTCAGCCAGGAGCGCCTGTGGCAGGTCTACCGCCAGGCCCATCCGCGAGCGGAGCAACGATGACGTCGGCGGTGCATCTGGTTCGTCGGTTCGTGACCTCGTTGTCGCGCAAGCCGCCGTCCACTGGGGATTCTGACTGGGCGGAAGGGCAGTTGCTGCCTGCGGAGGCTGAGCTGTGGGCGCGGATGACCGTGCAGGATCGGCGGCATTCGATACTTGTGGCTCGCCGTTTCGTCGAGTTGGCCCCCGATGCGGCGCGAGCCGAGGTTGCAGGGGCGCTGTTGCACGACGTCGGCAAGTTGGCCAGCGGGCTGGGCACCTTCAGCCGGGTGGTGGCCACGCTTGTGGGGCCGCGGACTGACCGTTTCCGGGCGTATCACGACCACGAACGCTTGGGTGCGGAGATGTTGGCCGCCGCAGGCTCGCCGTTGGTGACCGTCGAGTTGGTCCAGGGTCGCGGCGAGCACGCCGCAGCACTCCGC
>JAYVVY010000371.1:0-4204 GCA_043786575.1 Ilumatobacteraceae bacterium | reverse complement strand
ATTGTCGAGGTTGTCAGCAGCGGTGACGACTCGAGCCTCTCCACCAAATCGTGGCTGTATATCGGTGCCGGGTCGGTGTTTGTTGCCCTGTTGCTACTCGCGTTGCTCTCGATTCCTTCGCAGCGTCGGCGCCGCTCGGCCGCGGGGATCCTGGGCGCCGATCAACCGACTGGTCCATCCGTCGCCCCGGCGGCTTCCCCTGGAATTGGCGAACGCCTGAGCTCGATGGCGGACAGCGCACTGGATCGTGGAGATCGCCGCCGCGGGCTCTCAGCTGCGCTGGAGTCGGCGGCAATAAACCTTCGGCCGGGCGAGTTCTTAGTGCTTGCGATTGCAATCGGTTTGGTATTTGCGTTAGTCCTGTTCTCGTTGATGGGTCCTCTTGGCTTCATTGTTGGCCTGGTCAGTGCACCGCTGCTGGGGCGGATGATTGTGGAGAGCCGCGCCGGAAGCAGGCGGAAGGCGTTCGGCGAGCAACTGCCCGATCTCTTGCAGATGATGGTCAGTTCCCTTCGGTCGGGCTACGGACTGCCGCAAGCACTCGATGCCGTCGCCAATCAAGTGGCCGACCCGGCGCGCGCGGAGATGCAACGGGTGCTGCTCGAGGTTCGTATCGGACGCGACCCCACAGACGCGATGCAGTCGATGGCAGATCGCATGAAGAGCCGCGACTTTGAGTGGGTCGTCGCCGCTATCCACATCAACCGTGAGGTTGGTGGCGAGCTAGCAGTGATTCTGGAGAATGTTGCCGAGACCGTGCGAGAGCGCCAGCAACTCGCCCGGCAGGTGCGAACGTTGACCGCCGAGGGCCGCCTCTCGGCGTACATATTGACCGGGTTGCCGTTCATATTGGTCGTGCTGCTGAGCCTGTCGAGTCCGGGCTACTTCGACCCATTCAAGCAGGCTCCCGGCCCGTTTCTCATCGTGATGGGCCTGGCCCTGCTGACGGTCGGGTGGCTCTGGATGCGCAAGATCATCAAGGCCCAATTGTGAAATGAGTACGCCATGGAACCGCTAGTTGTTGCAGGTGCCGCCGCAGTTGTGTGTTCGCCGATTGTGCTGTGGTGGGCGGTGTCTGGCGAGCGATCCCGGAAGGGGGGTGCGGCGCAGTCTGGTGAGGGAATGCTCGGTGGTGTGGCCACCCCGGTCGATCAGCGCACACTGCTGCTGCAGATGTCGGCAACCGATCGTGCAGTGCAACCAATGTTGGAACGAATGGGCGCTCGCGTCCGTCGCTCGATGCCGAGTGGTCGAATCGCGGCGCTGGGCCGCAAACTCCAGCGCGCAGGCTCGCCGGAGGGTTGGACTATCGAGCGGGTGCTTGCGGCGAAGGCGCTACTCGGAGTGATTCTGGGCGTCCTGTTGGTACTGCGTTTCCTCGGCGAACCTTCAGTTTTCAACTTCCTGTTCGCCATCCTCGGCACTCTGTTCGGGTACTTCCTGCCTGACGGGCTTCTGGACTCGAAGGTCAACCAGCGGCAAGCCGCAATTCGAGTCGACGTATCCGACACCATTGATCAGATCGGTGTGATGGTGCGCGCAGGACTTGGGATTGACGCCGCGATCGCTCGCACCGCGCGCTCGGGCAAGGGGCCGTTTGCGGAGGAGTTGGGGCGCGTGGTGCAGGACATGCGCGTCGGCGTGGGTCGAAGCGTGGCGCTGACAAACATGGCTGAACGAACTGATATCCCTGAGCTTCGGGCATTTGTGGCGGCACTTGCACAGGCTGAGAAGCTCGGAGTTCCAGTATCGGACACGCTTCGCATTCAGTCGGGCGAACTTCGCCTCAAGCGCCGGCAGCAGGCTGAGGAGCAGGCGATGAAACTGCCGGTAAAGATCCTGTTCCCGATGGTTGTGTGCATCTTGCCGGTGCTCTTCATCGTCTTGTTAGGTCCTGCTGCGATCCGCATCATGGATCAGTTCAACGGCTAGGGCCGCACGCGAATTCGCGGAATGAGCATCGGCGTCCGCTTCGCATACTCGCGATAGTCGGGGAAGGCGCTTGTCACGGCCTGCTCCTCGACCCGGGCGCGGGCCACCTGGGCGATGGCGCCGAAAACAAATGCTGCAATCGTCAGCGGACTGAGCACCACGAGGAGCAGTCCGAAGCTCGTGACCAGCTCGCTGGCATACAGCGGATGCCGCACTCGTTGGTACGGTCCGGAGTAGACGAATCCGCGCACGTCGGATACCACCCCAAAGTTGCTGCCGAGGCGGCGCAACGACAGCAGCGTCGCAGCTGTCCCCAGCACGGCGAATGTTGTCGCCGGTACCACCAGCCATAACTCCGAGCTCGTCGGCTCGGGGAGCCCGACCACGAGAAATAGCCCCGTGACGACCGTCGGCAGGATCCAGCCGATTGGTCGACGCTCACGTTGTACTGGTGCGGGCCGCACTACCGAGATGGCGGCCAGCGCCCCGAAGAAGAGGAAGCCTGAGAACGAGTGCGCAGCGATCAGCCCGTGCTGCGCTCCATCGCCGCCGCGAAGCGCTCGGATGGCGTCGATGGTGAGGGTCAGTTTCGACCACGCAATCAGGGCGTAGACAGCCGCAAGCAGAACAATTCCGAGGAGACGAAGTGGGTTGCGCACACCCGTGGCGGTAGCAGCTGGCATTCTGGTCATTCTGTCGCACGCGGGTGCGCCCAACGTTGCTCTTGGCGTGCAGAACCAATGGGTAACCGGTCTGCGGCATCAGCGATAGCTTCGGCAGATCGAGCCAAGTCGGGTGGACGGTCAGCGCGAGACGGTGGCTCTTGCGCAGCGGGCGGCGGCTTGGAGTGAGAATTCGCCGGTGGGTGAGCCGACCCTGTTGAACAGCTCGGACTTCAGGCTGGCTCGCTGGGCGTCGGTCAGCGAGGTGCAGTAAACGCCAGCGGGGCCAATGCCGGCGAGGAAGCCCGACCACAATTCGTCGAAGTCGGGGTAGGTGACGCTGACGGTGATCGTGGACTCGTCGACGTCGATAAGCCCGGCCGCCCGGAACAGGTCGGCAATTTCACCCGCACGGCCGAATCGCATCGTCTGCGCTTCGTCGGGTGCACCCGGGTCCACCGCGAGCGCCGCATCCCAAAAGTGACGGAGCATCTGCATTCCCTCGTCGAAGTCCCAGACGCATGCGGCGACGAGGCCGCCGGGCCGGACCACCCTTCGCATCTCGGCGGCTGCATCGCTTGGAACGGTGACGAAATGCAGAACGAGTTGGGCGATGGCTGCGTCGAATTGATCGTCGTCGAACGGGATCGCCTCGGCGCGACCATGGCGTACGTCGACGCCGGGGTAGCGCCGAGCGCACTCGTCGACGAAGGGTGGCGACGGGTCGAAGGCGAACACTGCGGGTGCGCCGAGCCGTTGCACGAGTGCGTCCGTGAGTGCGCCGGGACCACAACCGACGTCGAGCACAGATTGGCCGACGGTGAGGCCCACCCACTCGGCAAGTGGCACGGCCAGCGAGCGCGAGTAGCGGCCCATGAACGCGTCGTAGGCGTTGCCAGACGTGATGAACGAGCGTGCGCCTTCGGCGGACTCCATGCAGCGACTGTACGCCTCACGCTGAGTACACGCGTGCGGACCTTCGCGGCCGGCACCGTGCCTTCGAGCGTCAGTTGACTTTGAGGGCGGCGCTGAAGATCTTCTTGGACTTCAGCTCGGTGGCAATGCGGGTGGCGATGGCTTGGAACGCCTGGGCGACTTCGCTGTCGGGGTGAGCGACCGTGATCGGGTTGCCATTGTCGCCACCCTCACGCAGCTCGGGCAACAGCGGCAGCTGGCCCAATAGCGGCACGCCGAGGTCGTCGGCCAACGCCTGGCCGCCGCCACTGCCGAAGATTTCGTAACGCTTGCCGTCGTCGCCGGTGAACCAGCTCATGTTCTCGATGATGCCCTTCACCGGCAGGTTGACCTTCGCCGCCATCGCAGCCGACAACGCAGCGACCTTCTGCGCCGCGGGTTGCGGGGTAGTGATCACGTAGACCTCGGCGCGCGGCAGGTACTGGCTGAGGCTGAGGGCAATGTCGCCGGTGCCGGGCGGCATGTCGATGAGCAGGAAGTCGGGCTCATCCCAGAACACGTCGGCCAGAAACTGCTCGAGCGCCTTGTGCAGCATCGGGCCACGCCAAATGATCGCCTGGCCTTCGGGCACGAAGTAGCCGATGGAGATGCAGCGCACGCCGTGGTTCTCCGGCGGGATCAGCATGTCGTCGATG
>JAYVVY010000370.1:0-12643 GCA_043786575.1 Ilumatobacteraceae bacterium | reverse complement strand
GCCGGCACGTCGAGTACGAATGCCTCACCGAACACCGGCCGCGGCCTATCCAGTTCCCACTGCACGGTCAGTCTGTCGCTGGGCAGCGAGCCGTTGATGCCACCCAGCGTGCCGTAGTGGTTGACGTGATAGTGAACGCCGAACGCACCCAGCTTGTTGAGGTTGAGGTGGGCGTTGGTGAGCTGCAGCGGGTCGAACGTCCAGCGCATCGCGGTGACCTCGTTGTCCAGGCACCACTCCGCTTGGCGGCGCTTCAGCTGCTCGCCAAGGCCCGAACGGCGAAAGTCCGGGTCGACAGCCATGTAGTGCGAATGCAGCACCCTCGCCTCGAACGTGCGGAACCCGAACACCGACCCGACAAGACGATCGCCGTCGAACGCGCCGATGGCCATGCCACCTTCCTCGATACACGCGACCAGCATGTTGACCGAGACGCGTTCGTCGTCGCCACCCCAGATCTTCGCCTCGAACTCGGGCAGCGCGGCCAGCTCGTCTGCACCGTGCAACACACGAAACTCGACGCTCACCGCTTGATGACTTCCACGCTGTCAGTTACGTGGTCGACGAACGCGCGGTCCAGCGTGACGCCGATGCCGGGGCCCTCGGGAACCGGCATCACTCCGCCAGTTGCTTCCAGTTTCTGCTCGGTGATGTCGCGCCCATACGTGCGACTGGCCGACGCCGTGTCGCCGGGGAAGACGAAGCCGGGCATCGTGGCGAGGTGAATGTTGTGGGCGCGGCCGATGCCTGTTTCCAACATGCCGCCGCACCACATCGGGACGTTGCGAGCAACGCAGAGGTCGTGAATCTCGCGAACGCTCTGCAGGCCACCGACGCGACCAACCTTCACGTTCACGACGGTGCACGCCTTCAGATCAAGCGCTGCCTTCACGCGCGCCGGCGAGGTGAGCGTTTCGTCCAGGCACAGCTCGGTCTTCAGCAGCGTTGCAAGGTGCGCGTGGTCGACCATGTCGTCCCAATGCAGCGGCTGCTCGATGTAGTGCAGGCCGAAGTCGTCGATCTGGTTCAGCAGGTCCATCATCTCCAGCGTGTAGGCGGAGTTGGCGTCGACGGTCAGCTCGATGTCGGGGAACTCGGCACGCACCGCGGCCAACACGTCGACATCCCAGCCGGGTTCGATCTTCAGCTTGACCCGCTTGTAGCCCTGCGCCACGTGGCGGCCAACGCTCTCCACCGTCTGGGGAATTGGGTTCATGCCCAGACTTGCGCCGACCGGAATCTCGGTGCGCTCGCCGCCCAGCAGCGTGCGCAGGGGAACGCCCTGCTGGCGTGCGTAGCAGTCCCACACGGCCAGCTCGAGTGCAGTCTTCGCCATCGGGTTGCCGCGCCACTCCGCCCAGCGAGCGGTGACCTCCGATGGGTGCTCCACGTCCTTCGACATCAGCTCGGGTGCAAACGCGTTTCTCAGCAGGTGCATCGCGCCGGGAATGCATTCCTCGCGGTAGTGCGGGAATGGGTCCATCACGCCTTCGCCGTATCCCTCAACACCCTCGGAGCGGACGGTGACGATCAGCGGATGCTTGCCGATCTCCTCACCGAACGACGTACGAAAGGGGGAGACGTACGGCAGCTGGACGACCCGGAGCTCTACTTCGTCGATACGCATGGACGCCGTTCTAGCAGGCGGGCGGTTCTTGGAGTTGCGGCCCGGCGCGTGTTGTACTGATTGCTCTTGAACGGGTAGTGGGCTGGCTTGGCGGCACGAATCCGGGTCGGTGACCCGGGAGCACGGGGTACTTGTTTTCGACCAGCGAGAACCACCGCAGTTACCGCAGCGGTAGGCAAGGTTGTCGCCGGCTGACAACAAGTATCCCCGGTCCTCGGGACGCAGGGCGCCAGACCCGTCAATCGACCCGGCCGAGCACCCCTTCAAGAGCAATCAGTAGAGGCCAGCAAGCGGGAGTCGACGTCGCCTACCAGGTGTCGATGTTGGGTCGCTTCTTGCCGTTGCGGGCGGGCACTGGTGGCGCTGCGGCCAAGATGGCCGAGATCCAGCGGCGAGTATCGGCTGGGTCGATGACGTCGTCGATCTCGAAGTGGCTGGCGACGTTGACCGCTTTGCCCACCTCGTACATGCGGTCGACCATGCCCTGGAACGCGCGATCTCGTTCCTCGAGGTCGTCGATGGCGGCCAGTTCCTTCGAGTAGCCAAGCCGCACGGCACCCTCCAGGCCCATGCCACCGAACTCGCCAGTGGGCCATGCAACGGTGGCGTGCGGCGCCTTGGTGCTGCCACCCATCATTGCTTGCGCACCCAGTCCGTAGCTCTTGCGCAGGATCACGCTGACCAGCGGCACAGAGATGTTGGCGCCGGTGACGAATAGGCGGCTGCAGTGGCGCACGAGCGCCGTCTTCTCGATCTCCGGGCCAACCATCATTCCGGGCGTGTCGACCAGCGTGACGACCGGGATGTCGAACGAATCGCAGAGCTGCAGGAAGCGTGCCGCCTTGTCGGCGCCGTCGCTGTCGATAGCACCGGCGAGATGGCCCGGGTTGTTGGCGACCACGCCGACGGGGTGGCCCTCCACGCGGGCAAAGGCGGTGACCATGCCGAGGCCGAAGTCACGGCGGAGCTCCAGCACGCTGTCCGTGTCGAACAACCCGTACATCGCGGTGCGCACGTCGTAGCCGCGTTTGCGATCCTCGGGGATCACGTGGCGCAGCTCGCGTTGGTCGGCGCAGGTCCAGTCCTCGGTCGGTCCCTGGAAGTAACCGAGATATTGCTTCGCTGCCGCGACCGCAGTTGCTTCGTCGGGCACGACGATGTCGACCACTCCATTGGCGGACTGCACCTCGATGGGGCCGATGTCGTGCGGGTCGAACACGCCAAGGCCACCGCCCTCGATCATTGCTGGGCCGCCCATGCCGATGTTGCTGTCGGTGGTGGCAATCACGACGTCGCAGCAGCCGAGCATGGCGGCATTGCCGGCGAAGCAGTAGCCAGCGGTGATGCCGACCAGCGGCACCAGCCCGCTGAGCTCGGCGAAGTACATGAAGGCGAGGCAGTCGAGGCCGCTGACACCCATCATGTCGGTGTCGCCGGGGCGCCCACCGCCGCCTTCCGTGAGAAACACGACGGGTAGACGCAGCGACTCGGCCAGCTCGAACAGGCGGTCCTTCTTGCGGTGGTTCTGCCCGCCTTGCGTGCCGGCCAGCACCGTGTAGTCGTACGACACGGCAACAATCGACTGACCATTGACCTTGCCGAGGCCGCCGATCATCCCGTCCGCTGGCGTTCGCGCGATCAGATCTTCGAGCGGACGTCGGCGGCGTTGTGGCGCGATGACGACTGGGCCGTATTCGACGAAGCTGCCGTCATCGACGAGGTCGGCGACGTTCTCGCGTGCCGTGCGCCGGTTGACCTTTCGACGACGTTCGACCGCATCGGGCCGGGCCGCGTCGAGCCCGACGTCGTGGCGGGAGACCACTTCCGCAAGGTCGGCGCGGATGTGCGCCGGGTCCTCAAGTGCTGCCGCCGTGACCGCGGCGATGGTGACTTGTCCGGGAGCCACCCGTGCGACGACAGCGTGTTCCATAACCGTGTCGCCGACCCGAACGACCAGTGCATCGATGGCGCCGTCAGTTGTGGACTCGATCGCGTGGTGCATCTTCATCGACTCGATCAACATCAGCTGCTGCCCGCGCCGCACCTGCTGCCCCACCGCGACATCGATCGTGACGATCGTCCCCTGCATCGGCGCCATGATCTCCACCGTGCTCGTCATGCCATCGTCCCCATGTGCGTGACCGTAGCCCTCTGCGGTTCATCGGCTTTTACCCATTGCTCTTGAAGCGGGGGGCAGTCGGCCAAGCCGCCGGGTTCGGGTTTGGCACCTTCCGACGCCCATGGGCGGTCCAACACCACCGTCCTGACAGGTTTGCCCGCCCATGGGCGGCGAAACGTGCCACGCTGGGAGTCTTGCGAGGGCACCGACTCGCCACTGCATCCTCCAAGAGCAATGGGTACAATCCCCGCCTTCATGGCCGTCTACCCTGGCGGGATGAGCGAGGGCGTCGACTTGCAGGTTGCCGGGCACACGGTGACGGTCACCAGCGCCGACAAGGTGTTCTTCCGGGCCCGCGGTGACACCAAGCTGAACTTGATCGAGTACTACCTGTCTGTCGGCGACGCCGTCATGCGTCAGATGTACGACCGGCCGGTGCTGCTGCAGCGCTTTCCCAACGGTGCACACGGCAGCAACTTCTTCCAGAAACGCATTCCCGAGGGAGCGCCCGATTGGCTGCATACGACGACCGTGCTGACGCCGAACGGGACGCCGTCACGGGCACTCGTCATCGACGACATCGCCCACATCATCTGGGCGGTGAACCTGGGTTGCCTCGGGTTTCATTCGTGGCCGGTTCGTGCTGCCGACCAAGACCATTGCGACGAGCTGCGAATCGACCTGGACCCCGGCCCGGGCACCACTTATGCGATGGCCGTCGAGACCGCGCACGAGACGAAACGGCTGCTGAATGACCTGGGCATCGTCAGCTTCATCAAGACCTCCGGCAACCGTGGCCTTCACGTCTACGTGCGACTGCAGCCGACCCACGACAGCATCGCCGTGCGCAGTGCCGCTGTGGCGCTTGCACGCGAGTTGGAGCGGCGTCGACCGGACCTGATTACTGCAGCGTGGTGGAAGGAGGAGCGCGGCGAGCGGATCTTCGTCGACTTCAACCAGAACGCTCCGCACAAGACGGTGTTCGCCCCGTGGTCGGTCCGGGCGCTGGACCACGCGCCTGTCTCCTTCCCCTTCCCGTGGGACCTGCTGGACACGCTCAAGCCGCACGACATGACGATTGCAACGGTGCCCGCGTGGGTCGACAAGCACGGCGACGCGTGGGAAAGAATGAACGACACGCCGCAGCCGATGCAGCCGTTCATGGACATGGTGATCGCCGACCAGGCCGCGGGGCTGCTGGATGCGCCGTGGCCGCCCGTTTACCCAAAGATGCCCGGCGAGCCCCCACGAGTAGCCCCCAGCCGAGCCAAGAAACCCAAACCCGAGTAAACCCCAGGTGTTAGACGTTGAGTTCGGCGGCTCGGGCGAGGACGCGGGCACGTTCGGCGCCGATGGTGGTGCTGTCGCCGTGGCCGGTGTGCACGATGGTCTGATCGGGGAGGGTGAGCAGGCTGGCGCGGATGCTGCGCAGGATGGTGGGCTCGTCGCTGTAGCTGCGGCCGGTGGCACCCGGGCCGCCGCAGAACAACGTGTCGCCGCTGAGCACGACGCCGTTGGCGGCGTCGTAGAAACAGCAGCAGCCTGGTGAATGGCCGGGCGTGTGCAGGATGGCCAGTTCGTGGCCGGCGACGGTCAGTACTCCCCCGGGCACGATGGCTGCATCGGGTTGCTCGCCGGGCCACACAACGTCCCACAGCATGTGGTCCGCATCGTGCAGCAGGATCGGCGCGTCGACCGACTCGCGCAGCGGCACCGCCGCGTTGATGTGGTCGTTGTGGCCGTGAGTGAGGACGATCGCCTTCACCCGCCGACCGTTGATCGCATCGACGATGGCCGGCGCGTTGTGCGCCGCATCAAAGACGACGACCTCGCGGTCATCACCGACGAGCCAGATGTTGTTGGTGACATCCCATTCGCCGCCATCGAGCGCGAATTTACCGTCGGTGGTCACCAGCTCGATGGTCACAACACCACGCTCACAACACCACGACGGAGCGCAGCACTTCGCCGCGCTCCATCTTGTGAAAGGCCTCTTCGACGGCGTCGAGCGAGATTGTCTCGCTCACGAACTTGTCCAGCGGGAGGCGACCCTGCTGATGCAATGCGACCAGCATCGGGAAGTCGCGCGACGGCAGGCAGTCTCCGTACCACGACGACTTCAGCTGGCCGCCACGGCCGAACACTTCGATGAATGGCAGTTCCAGCACCATGTCGGGGCGGGGCACACCGACCAGCACAACGGTGCCGGCCAGATCGCGAGCCTCGAACGCCTGCTTGTACACGGCCGGGTGGCCGATGGCTTCGATGCAGACGTCGGCGCCGTTGCCGTCGGTGACGGACTTGATGTACTCAACCGGGTCGGTGTTCTTCGAGTTGCAAGTGTGCGTTGCGCCGAACTGGCGAGCCCACTCCAGCTTGCGATCGTCGATGTCGACGGCGATTATCGTCTGCGCCCCGGCCAACAGTGCGCCGGCGATGGCTGCGTCGCCCACGCCGCCGCAGCCGAAGACCGCGACCGAGTCACCTCGCCCGACATTGCCAGTGTTGATCGCGGCGCCGATGCCGGCCATCACGCCACAGCCCAACAGGCCGGCTGTGGTGGCGGGAACGGAGGGATCGACCTTGGTGCACTGGCCGGCAGCGACGAGTGTCTTGTCGGCGAAGGCGCCGATACCCAGGGCCGGCGACAGCACGGTGCCGTCTTCCAGTGTCATCTTCTGCGTCGCGTTGAACGTGTTGAAACACAGCCAGGGGCGGCCGCGGAGGCAGCTGCGGCAGTTACCGCACACCGCACGCCAGTTGAGGATCACGAAGTCGCCAGGCTTGACGTTGGTGACGCCCTCGCCGACGGCCTCCACGACGCCCGCAGCCTCATGGCCGAGCAGGAACGGGAACTCGTCGTTGATGCCGCCCTCGCGGTAGTGGAGGTCGGTGTGGCACACGCCGCAGGCCTGGACAGCGACCACTGCCTCACCCGGGCCGGGGTCTGGAATCACAATTGTCTCGATGGTCACCGGCGCGCCCTTACTGAGTGCGACCACTCCCCGAACCTTCTGCGGCATTGCCCCTCCTCGATGTGCGAACCCGTCCGACACTACTGAATCAAGGGACGTTCGTGCGAGGAAAGGCCGGAGAGGAGGGCGCTGAGGGCGGATTGGAAGCGGTCGTCGGCGGTGCCTTCGTACAGCGAACTCGCGGCGGCGACCGAGTACGGAAACTCGGTGGGATCGAGCGCGGCGTAGTGGCGGCGCCAGGCGTTGTACGTGCGTCGACGCATTCCTACCGGCTCTGCGGCGAGCTCGGCATCGATCGCTGCCGAGCCGACCGTCAGCTCGATCAGCGCGTGGTACGCGGCGGCCGCCGCGGCGGCCTCGAAACCACCCCTCGCGAGCTCGCGCAGCAGCGCCTCGGTGATGCGCAGTTCGTTGGTCAACCGTGTGGGCGCCGCGCGGACGAGAGCAGCCAGCCGAGGTTGGCGCAACTGCACCTTGCGTAGTTCGACGCAGATCCGCCGTACGGAGACGTCCCACGGTTCAGCAGTGCGGGCCTCCACTTGCACCGTTGCCAGAAAGTGATCGCCAACCTGTCGTTGCAGCTCACCCATGTCGGCAAAGTGTCGGTACAACGCCGAAGGATCGCAGCTCAACAACTCACCGAGACGACGAGCAGAAAGTGCCTCGGCTCCGTGCTCGGCGATCAGCGCCGCTGCGTTCTCGACGATGCGCTCGCGACTCAGTGACGCCGGCCGGCCCATCTAGTAACAGCTCATCAGTCGTACAGGCCTGCGCGGGCGAGGCGTTCGGTGCACACCTCGGCGCTCCAGGGCAGCATCAGGCTGCCCAACCTGGAGTCGCGATACATGCGCTCCAGTGGCAGCGCCTTGGTCATCGATTGGCCGCCGCACACTCGGATTGCAGTGCTGGCCACTTCGGCGGCGTGCTCCATGACGGTCATCGCGGTCGCCCAGCCCCGCACCAGCTCATCCTCCGTGGGATCGATCACTGCTTCGTCGATTGCGCGGTACATCATCGCTCGCGACTGCTGATGCTTCAGTTGCATTTGTGCCCACCCGACCTGCTTGATCGGATGATCGCGCCGTGCTCCCGGCGGCATCCCGGGCAGCTCGCCGCGCAGGTACAGCCGGGTTGCGTCGATGACACCGCCGGTGAGCCCGAGGTAGCTGGGGCACAGCGAGAGGAACAGCCATGGGTAGCGCAGCGCCGCCTGGTTATACATGCCAACCGGCATCCACTCGTTGGCGTGCGGCACGAAGACGTCGTTCATCAGCAACGTCCGCGAAACGGTGCCGCGCATGCCCAGCGGGTCCCAGTCGTCGACAATCTCTACACCGGCGCCGTTGCTGGGAACCCCCAACAAACGGATCTCGTCCTCACCGGGCACCTGGCAGGTGACGTTGTAGAACGTGGCCGCTCCCGACAGCGAAGCGAAGATCTTGCGACCGGTGACCAACCAACCGCCATCGACGGGGACGGCCCTGGTCGCGACGCCGGTGGTCGCGCCCGGAGCGAGGCCCTCGGAAAACGGCTGACTGTGGATGTCGCCGCGCTCGATCACACCGCGAAACATCTCCGTGCGGATCTCGTCGTGGCGCTCGCGCTGCTCGAGCGTCATGTCCAACAGGTCGCTGATTTCGCCGCACCACAGCATGGTCGCGTTGTGCATGTTGAAGGTCAGGCCACTGGCTCCGCAGTGACGGCCAATCTCCTCGCTGACGCGCACGTAGTCGGCGTAGCTGGCGCCCAGCCCACCGTGACGGGTGGGCACGCACACGCCCATCAGCCCATTTGCACGGAAGTCCGCAAAGTTCTCGAACGGGAAGCTGGCCTCCAGGTCGTACTTCACGGCCCGTTCCTTCATCGCTGGCCCCATCGCCGCTACCAGGGCGACCATCTCGTCACGTGTCATGGCTGGCACTTCACCACGCCGTTCTCCGTTTGTCAACGGTGTTGACAAACGTGCCACGTCTGACATACTTCCGAACATGAACGTCGCCCCGACCACCGCCGCGCGCGATCGCGAGCAGGCGGGCTTCGCGTGGCGCGAGCGCGGCGATGGTGGGCTGGTGGTGCTGTTGCACGGTCTCGGCGGCAGCCGAGTTTCGTGGGACGCGCAACTCACGTCGCTGAGCAACCGTTGGCGGGTCGCCGCCTGGGACATGCCCGGGTATGGCGCCGCCGCTCCCCTGCCCGACGAGCCGCTCACCTTTCGTGCGCTCGCCGAAGCTGCCGCCGGCTGGATCACGGCGATGGGCGCCGAACGCGCACATGTGGTCGGCATCTCGATGGGCAGCATGATTGCCCAGTACTTGGCCGCGTTGCACCCCGATCGCGTGCGCTCGCTGACGCTGCTGTCATCGAGCCCGAAGTTTGGGATGGACGGCACGACGGCGCAGGGCTGGCGCTCCGCCCGCCTCGCCCCGCTGGACGCCGGCTGGGAGCCGGTCGAGTTCGCCGAGCGCGTGCTACGCAGCATCGCCGCCCCCGACATCACCGAAGCTGCGTATGAGAGCCAGCGAGCTGCGATGGCGAGAGTCAGCGGTGCAGCGCTACGCCGATCGATCGACTGCCTCGTCACGCATGACACCACTACATTGCTGGCCACAATCCCGGCCCCGACGCTGGTGCTGGTCGGCGAGCTCGACCGCGAGACGCCGGTTTCGTACTCGCAGTACTTGGTGGATCACCTGCCGAACGCGCGGCTGGCGGTCGTCTCCGGCGTGGGGCATCTGATGAACGCTGAAGCACCCGAGCAGGTCAACCGACTGCTGACCCAGCACCTCACCACTGTGGAGGCACAGTGACTGGTCCTCGTCAAACGACAGAGTGGCGCTACATCAAGGCATTCGCCGCCCACCTGTACCGATGTGGCTTGGTGGAGGGTGAGACGGTGGCGGTGCTCAGTGAGTCGCAGAGCCGCCCCGTACTGGTCGAGACTGCACGATTGGCCGCTCAGTCACTTGGTGGCTGCGTCTTCGATGTGGTGGTGCCCACTCCCCCCTCCGCGCACCCCGTCCCCATCCGCTCCACCGGCGCATCGCAGGCCTTGGCCGGGCATCCGTCAGTCATCGCTGCGCTCGCCAGCAGCGCATTGGTCATCGACTGCACGGTCGAAGGGTTGCTACACGCGCCAGAACTTGGCGCCATCCTCGGCGGCGGCGCACGGGTGTTGATGATCTCCAACGAGCACCCAGAAGTTCTGGAACGCATCGGTTGGGACGACGACATGCCCCGCCGAGTCGAACTTGGCCACTCCTGGATGGCTACGGCATCGATCATGCGGGTGACGAGCACGCCTGGCACCGACCTGACAGTGAAGCTGGCGGGCGCCTCGTCCGCTGCGTCCACGGGCCTCACCTCCGGCCCCGGCTCGATTGCGCATTGGCCCGGCGGGCTGGTGGCCGCGTTCCCTGCAGCGCACTCGGTCGACGGCACCATCGTGCTCGCACCGGGCGACACGAACCTGACGTTCAATACGCTCATTCAGTCACCGATCACGCTGCACATCGCCGACGACTACATCGAAGCGATCGACGGCGACGGCGCCGATGCAATCCTGTTTCGCAGCTATCTCAGTGCGTTCGGCGACAGGGAGAGCTATGCAACCAGCCACGTCGGTTGGGGCATGAACGAGCTGGCCCGCTGGGACTCGTCGCAGCTCTACGACCGCCGCGAAACGTGGGGCACCGAGGGCCGCGTGTACGCAGGCAACTTCGTGTACTCGACCGGTGCCAACGAGCTGGCCGGGCGCTACACCGCCGGCCACTTCGACCTTCCACTGAGAGAGTGCACCATCACCCTCGACGACCGAGTGGTTGTCGACACGGGCGTGCTCGCCCCCGAGCTGCGCTCCCCCGGATCAGTCACGCGCCCGTAGGATCGGCCGAGATATGAGCGACACCACCATCGAAGCCGCACAGGTCGTACTGCCGTGCCCCGAGCCACTCTCGGGCACTCTCAATTTCTTCATCGAGCTCGGCTTCAAGGTGCGCACCATCGTTCCCGCCGACCACCCGCGCGTGGCAGTGATGCAGGGCTTCGGGCTGACCATTCGCCTCGACTGCAACAGCGATGCGCCGCCCGCACTCCTGCGCCTGCTGACAACCGGCGACGTACCCGGCCCGGTGACGGCACCGAACGGAACCGTCATTGAGTTTGTTGCAGCCAACCCGCCGTTGGAGATACCGCCCCTGGTGGAGGAGTTCGTTCTCACCCGTGCACCGGCCAGCGACAGCGAATTCGGCGAGGGCCGCGCCGGCATGAACTACCGCGACCTGATCCCCAGCCGCTTGGGTGGGCGCTTCATTGCGTCGCACATCATGATTCCCCACGGCGGCCCCGTTGCGGACTACGTGCACTTCCACAACATTCGCTTCCAGATGATCTACTGCTATCGCGGATGGACGCGGGTGGCCTACGAAGACCAGGGCGAGGTGATGCTGTTACAGGAGGGGGATTGCTTCCTGCAGCCAGCCACCATTCGCCACCGCGTGCTCGAAGCCAGCGACCGAATGCAAGTGATCGAGATCGGTTGCCCGGCTGAACATGAGACGTGGGGCGACCCGGCCACCACCTTGCCCACTGGCCTCACGCTGCCCGGCCGCGGCTACGGCCCCGACGGCCACCGGTTCGTCTTCCATCAGGCAGCCACAGCCACGTGGAAACCGTGGCGCCTCGATGGCTACGTGTGCCGCGACACGGGTATCGGTGCAGCGATGGACGGTGTCGCTGGCGTGCGGGTTGTCCGCCCGCTGGGTTCGTCCGAACCGGTTACGACGCAACACGACGCAGAGTTCGTGTTCCAGTTCGTCCTCGACGGCGGCATGACCTTGCAGCGAGCGGACGACCAGCCCGTACGCCTCGGCGAGGGCGACTCGTTCGTCATGCCTGCGCGCACGCAGTACACGCTGAGCGATCCGTCGGCAGACCTGCAACTTCTCGATGTGACGCTGCCAGATCTGGTCGTCTCAGGTCGCGTCTAGGCGTCCAACAACTTCAATACATCACCCAGCGCCTCGATTGACTCCTGCGTGATCGGGTCGACCACCAGTTGTAGGTGTGCTGCTCCCACTGCGGCGAACGCGGCCAGCTGCTGCGCCAATTGCTCGGCCGAGCCGGTGAGTGGCTGCATCTTGGTCATCAGCGGGTCGCCCATCGCGCGGCCCGCTCCTCCGGACAACTGCACGTAGACGCATGCCGTCGCCTCCACCTCGTCCGGGTCGCGACCGGCTGCGGCCGTGCGGGCGCGAACCTCGGCGACGACGGCTGCGAAGCCCTCCGGAGTGTTCCCATAGAGGGTCCACCACACGTTCCACTGGTCCACATATGGCAGCCCGATGGACAGCATGCGCGGGCTGTTCGAGCCCAGCATCAGCAGCGGCCCGCCTGGCCGCGCCGCTGGCGGGTCGACCACGCATCGATCCAGCGTGTAGTAGGTGCCGGAATGCGTCACGGTCTCTCCAGCCAGCAGGCGACGGACCAACCCGAACGATTCCTCAAAGCGGTCGACGCGATGGTCGTACGCGATGCCGTAGGCGTCGTACTCGCGCTGGTTCCAGCCGGCGCCGACACCGAGAATGAGGCGGCCGCCCGAGATGGCGTCCACCGTCGCCGCCATCTTGGCCAGCATCGCCGGTTCGTGGAACCCCAGCGATGCGACCAACGAACCAATCTGCACGCGGGACGTCACGGCAGCCAGCGCGGCCATCGATGTAAATACTTCCCAGGGCCCGCGAGCGGTGCCGTCGGGAAGGTCGTACAGCAGATGGTCGCCGAGCCAGATGGAGTCGAACCCAACGGCCTCCGCGGCCTGTGCCATGCCGATCAGTTCGGGCCACGGCACAAACCGTTCGACCTCGGGCAGTTGGACACCGATCTTGCAAGGGCGAGTCACCGCCACACTCTATTCGGCGACACCTC
>JAYVVY010000369.1:0-9858 GCA_043786575.1 Ilumatobacteraceae bacterium | reverse complement strand
TCGTTGCGGAAACCGTCTGGGAAGGCGGGGCGCAACGGGCGGTCAGTGAGCCGGCAGGTGAGGATTGCGTCCTCGGTGGGGCGGCCTTCACGACGGAAGAACGAACCCGGGATCTTGCCGGCGGCGTAGGCACGCTCTTCCACGTCGATCGTGAGCGGGAAGAAATCCATGCCCGGCTTCGCCTCTTTGGCAGCGTTGGCGGTGGCCAACACGGTGGTTCCACCCAGCGTTGCGACGACGGCGCCCTGGCTCTGTTGGGCCAGCTTGCCTGTCTCGAACGACAGGATCTTGTCGGTGCCGGTCACGGCACCGGATACTCGGATGGCGTCAGCCATAGCGAGCTCCTTTCGACCTCACGCGTCAATATCGCGTGGGTATTTGGAGCGGAGGCCGGTTCCCAGTCGACAATGTCGAGACTCTCAACCTTGTCCAAACCTCAGTAGGAGGCTCGCAAGGTGAGCTCGGCACTCACGACTGACAACCGATCCAAGTGTTCCGCTCGGTGTATATGTCAGGTCAAGACTAACAGCAACCTGGGGATAACCGGCGGATGGGCACGCCAGCAGGGCTGGCGAGCGGCTGACAAACGCTTAGCGGCGCAGACCGTTGGCAGCGACGATGGCGCGGTAGCGCTCGACGTCGATGCCCTTCACGTAATCGAGCATGCGGCGGCGCTGGCCGACCAGCTTCAGCAGACCACGACGGCTGTGGTGGTCCTTCTTGTGGGTCTTGAAGTGACCGGTGAGGTGGTTGATGCGGCCGGTGAGCAACGCAACTTGCACCTCGGGAGAACCCGTATCGCCCTCGTGGAGCTTGTGCTTGTTGATGATGTCTTGATCTGCCATGAGAAAAGCCTTCCGAAAGGAGGTCGCCGTGGCGGGTGGGCCACTGGCATCGCATCGGAGGTTGAGCCCCAATGGACGTCGCAATGCTAGCGGCGCGTTGGATCATTCACGACACGTGCCAAGTACGCGACACGTGCCCTCGTACACTCGGCACGGATGAGTCGGATCGAGCTGCGGGACCTCACCAAGTCGTTCGGCGAGCTGGCGATCGTGGATGCACTGTCGCTGGACATCAGCAGTGGTTCATTCGTCAGCGTGATAGGGCCCTCTGGGTGCGGCAAGACCACCCTGCTGCGCGTGATCGCCGGCCTGGAGCCAGCGACCGCTGGCGGTATCACCGTCGATGGCGACAGCCCTCGTGTCGCTCGCTCGCACAAGCGAGTGGCGATGGTGCCCCAGCAGCCCGGCCTGCTGCCGTGGCGTACGGTCTACGAGAATGCTCGCCTGCTGCTCGACGTCAATCGCAGAGCGAACCCCGCCGAAGCAACCGAGCCCAATCCGCTGCTGCATGAGGTCGGTCTTGGCGACTTCCTCGATTCGTATCCCCACGAACTCTCTGGCGGCATGCAGCAGCGGGTAGCGCTCGTACGAGCCCTCACCCTCGGGGCACCCCTGCTGGTGCTGGACGAACCGTTCGCCGCACTCGACGAGATCACCCGCTCTGAGATGCGCACCATTCTCAACCGACTTGTCGAAGGCCGTGGAGTGACGGTGTTGTTTGTGACGCACAGCATCGCGGAGGCAGTGGCGCTGAGCGACCGCGTTCTCGTCAGTAGCCCGCGGCCTACGGCCATCGTCGCCGATATTGCCATCGACCTGCCGCGCCCACGTGGGGCAGACGTGGAGGACGACCCGCGTTTCGTTGAACTCTGTGCGGCTGTGCGCCACGCGTTGCATCAGGGAATGCGGTCGTGAGCCGACGCGTGGTGGCGCCGTTCGTGGGCATCGTTGGCTTCCTCGCCCTGTGGGAAGCCATCGTTCGACTCGGCGACGTGCGGCCGTTCGTGCTGCGTGCGCCGTCCCGAATCGTTGCCTACCTAGCCGACCACTTCGGTGACTACGCCAGCGCCGCCTGGGTGACGGCGCAGCACGCGCTCATTGGCTCAGCGATCGGCCTACTGGTGGCGCTCATCATTGGTTCGGCGATGGCCGCTTCCGCATTCGCCGAGCACGCAGCCCAGCCGGTGCTGACACTGCTGCAGGTCACCCCGTTCGTCGCCTATATCGCGTCGGTGGTGTTGTGGCTGGGCTCTGGCACGCGGCCCGCGGTGTTCATCGTCGCCCTGGTCTGCATGCCTGCCTTCGCCTTCGCCACCGTCGATGGCATGCGCGGCGCCGACCCGGCGGCGCGCGAACTGCTGGCTTCGGTCGACGCGTCTCGTTGGGAAGTGCTCTGGCGATTGCGGCTGCCGTCCGCTATCCCTTCGCTGTTCACCACGGCGCGCTACAACGTCGGGCTCGCGCTGATTGCCAGCTATCTCGTGGAGGGCGGCAACTTCGCCAATGAAGGTCTGGGCGCAATCGGTAAGCGCGCCGCAGCGCTCAACGAGGGCGATGCCCTGTGGGGTGCGATCTTCGCGATGGCAATCCTTGGCACCATCGCCCTGCTGCTGCTCTCGCTTCTGCAACGACTGGTCATGGGCTGGCACGTGTCGCAGCGAACTCGGGCGACCTGAACCGATACGGTGCAACCAATGGCCGACGAGACCTCCCCGGACACTGCACCGACAACGGCACCGACAACGGCACCGACAACGGCAGCCGCACCCGACCTGGCCGGGCTTCGAACGCGCATCGACCAGCTCGACGCGGCACTGATCGCGATCGTTGCCGAGCGCCTTGCGGTCTGCCGTGAGGTTGCCGCCGTCAAGCAGGGCTCCGACACGCCGGTCATCCAGCCTGCCCGCGTCCGCGACGTGGTCACCTCCCGCCGCCAACGCGCCATCGAGGCGGGAGTGGACGCCGACTTCGCCGAGCAGTTGTTCCGCGTCTTGCTCACCGAGACGCATCGCATCGAAGTAGCCGGCCATCGCCCCGACCCAGCACCCGATAAGCAGGCTGCGCTCGGCGAACGGTCCGGCCTGGACACCGTGGCGACAAGGGTCGACCACGTCGTCGTCGCCGTGCCTGATCTTGCAGTTGCCGTCGCATCGATGACGCAACGGTTCGGTTTTCACGAACTGACATTGGCGGATCCGCGACCGGGCGTGGCGGCCCTGGCCGCCGGCGGCGTGACCTTCGTGTTCGTCGGGCCGCAGGCATCGCCCGGCGTGGCCCGCTATCTGGCCCAGCGCGGTCCCGGCGTGCAGCACGTTTCCATCGAGGTGCTGAACGCCGGCTATGCCCGCGCGTGCCTCGGTGATGCTGGCGCACCGCTGCTCACCGAGGTCACCGCCGACGCAGATGGCCACGAGCAGTTCTTTGCCGCCGACGACCCCGCCACGGGTGTGCAACTTGGCTTCATCTCCCGCACCGGCCACCGCGTCGGCGTGGGCACCGCCAACGTGCTGGCGTTGTTCGACACACTCACCTGAACGAACCGAACGCCGAGCGGCGCTCGTCCTCACAATTCGTCAAGCGAGTGAGTACCGTTTGAGAACCCATGATGAAGCACCGGTTGCTAGGCTCATTTTCCATGCTTCGCCGGGCCGTCCTTGCCATTGTCGCCGTCTCTTTGTTCGCCAGCTGCAGTGGCGACGACACCACGATTGGCAGCCCCGAGCCGAGCACCATCGCCAACGTCGGCACCGACTCGGTGCCTGGCGACTCGGTGCCGCCCGTACTCGACGTCACTGCCGGCGAGGCCTTCCCCGCTGCGCGCTGCGAAGCCAATAAGGCCGCAGGCACCATCACGTATCTCTCCAGTTACGACTTCGCCGCGTCGGCCTCCATCGTCGACGTGCTCGTCGCGCAGTCGAAGGGCTATTACGCGGAGCTGTGCCTTGACGTGGAGATCAAGCCCAGTTTCTCCACCGAGAACTATCCGTTGATCGCCGCCAACGACGCACAGTTTTCATCCGGCGGCTCGTTCAGCGAGATGGTCGACTTCGCCGGCGCCAACGATGCCGGGTTCGTCGCCCTCGCCGTCGAAGGTCGCACAGGGATCGATGCACTGATCACCAAGGATGGCGAGGTACCCACCCTCGCGGCGATCAGCG
The DNA here is from genome assembly GCA_043786575.1 of Ilumatobacteraceae bacterium. Lineage (GTDB taxonomy): Bacteria > Actinomycetota > Acidimicrobiia > Acidimicrobiales > Ilumatobacteraceae > UBA668. Next base: position 5,855 of record JAYVVY010000369.1, on the reverse strand, counting down.
GGAAGAAGATCGGCGTCAAGGGCGCCATCACTCCATCAGTGAAGGCAATGTTGGCCAAGCAGGGGCTGCTCGAAGGAACCGACTACGAGTCCGTCAGTCTCGATGGCTTCGACCCGCTGGTGCATATCGAGATCCCCGACATCGTCGGCTTCCCCGGCTTCAAGAGCAACGAGCCCAAGCAGCTGGAAGCGGCCGGAATTCCGTTCAAGCTGTACGACCCCACCGACTTCGGCATCCCGGGCAGCTTCGGTGTGCTGTACACCAACCTCACGTTCTTGGCCGAACAGCCGACAGCCGCACAGGACTTCATGCGGGCCACGATGCGCGGCCTCGCCGACGCAATCGCCGACCCTGCGGCCGCTGCGCAGGTCGCGGTTGATGCGCTCAACGCCAGCGGCAACGCACTCTTCCTTTCCCCCGAAGGCGAAACCGCTCGCTGGGGTGTCGAATCTCAGCTTGTCAACGCGAGTGCATCCGCCGATGCCCCACTGGGTCTGCCGCTCTTCGACGAACTGACAGCCGAGGTCACCGCCTACGCCGAAATCGGATTGTTCGAGGGGGTGCCACCGGTGATCGACACGATGGTCGATGCGTCAGTTCTCGAAGGCATCTATGACGACACCGGCACCGTCATCTGGCCCGCGACGTCGGCGGGGTAACTACGCCAGCACGGTGCGCGCGTGGTCGATGTCGTTCTTCAGCTGGCTGACCAGCGCATCGATCCCGTCAAACTTGCGCTCGCTGCGCAAGAAGTTGGTGAACTCGACACGGGCGGTTTCCGTGTAGAGGTCGCCGGCGAAGTCCAGGAGGTGTGCTTCCAGCAGCGAATGGTCGGCGTGCTCGTAGAAGGTTGGGCGCCGCCCGAGGTTGATCGCGCACGCGTGACGGCTGCCATCAGGGCGGTGATACCACCCGGCATACACGCCGTCGGCGGGCACGCAGATGGCGATCGGCACCTCCACGTTGGCTGTTGGGAACCCCAGCAGCCGACCGCGCTGGTCGCCCTGCACAACAATGCCGCGAGCCTGAAACGGACGGCCCAGCATGGTGGCCGCCAGCTCGACCTGGCCACCGGCCATCGCCCGCCGAATCGCCGTCGAGCTGATTGGTTCATCAGGCCCGTCGGAGCGCGCGACCAACGACAGCGGCAGCACTTCAAAGTCTCGCGCTGCGCCCAGCTCACGCAGGGTTGCGACGTTGCCTTCGCGACCGTGCCCGAAGTGGAAGTCCTCCCCGACAACAACGACGGAGGCAGCAACACAATCCACCAGTACGCGCTGAGCAAAGCTCATCGGTGCTTCCCGCGACTGCGCCTCATCGAACTTGACGACCAGGGTGGCGTCAATTCCAGTTGCGGCAAGCAGCTCCAGCTTTTGGTCCAGGTCGGTGAGCAGTTGCGGCGCCGACTCGGGCCGCACTACCGAGGCTGGGTGGCGGTCGAAGGTGAGGACTGCACTACGAGCACCGGTGGCTTCGGCGATGCGCCGGACCTCGGCGATCACCGCTTGGTGCCCTCGATGGACACCGTCGTAGGCACCGATGGTGATGACAGTGCGCTCGCCGGGCCATGGTGAGGCGGAGAGATCGGTAACGACTCGCACGCCGCCAACGCTAGCGGGGTGCAACGCAGCGAGCACCGCTTGATGTGGGCCACGAACACTGGTGCGCATGCGCTCCAATCAGGCCGCAGGTTCGATGGCAATGGGGGGCTGGTCGCGAGAGAGTGTCGGGTCGTCCGGCGGCTCGGGGAACTGCTCGCAGGTGCGGCGATAGTCGTCACCCTTCGGTCCCACTTTGAGCCACTCCGAGCGCGTGAGATTGCGCCCCGCGAGGGCACACAGGTGGCTCATCATCGTGCGGGTACTGACGTCCCACAGCAGAACGCTGTCGGTGAGAGAGTCGGTCATCGCCAACCGTCCGTCCTCGAGATAGCGCATGTCGCCGACATAGTTGACACGCAATGGCGAGCCAATTTCTTCACCGGTTGCGACGTCGAGAACAATCACAATCGCGGTGTCGAATGCAACCGCTACGCGACTCCCGTCGGCATTGAACGCAGCGATCGCCGGCAAACCCTGCACCGGGAACGGCAGGTCGCGGATGTGCTCCAGGGTTGTTGCGTCAAAAATGGATATCGCTCGCCGTCCATCACTCGCTGCGAGGTAACGCCCGGAGGGGTCGAACACCGGGGCTGGCGCGCCATTGACGTCGACACCCGCCAGCTGCAGTGTCGATGCTGCCCAATCGCTCGTCCGCCACACCACCGACGCCCCACTCCACGTCGACGCCGCAACGAAGCGACCGTCTGGACTGAACCGCGGGCCCATCGACAGGTCGGTGAACGGCGCGTCGTTACCGAGGTTGAGGTCGCGAACCTGCGTCAGCGTGGCCTGCACTTCGCCGGTCGCGGCATCAAGCACCACGACGGTTCCGTCGCTGTTCTGATACGCAATCCGCGTGAACTCTGGGTCAGTTTCAAACCAAAAACCGAATTCGCCCACGACCGGCACTGATGACAGGACCTGCCCGGAGTCAATCGAAATCACATCGAAAATGGGTTCTGCGCCACGTGCTGCCAACACGCGGTCATCGTCCACGACAATTGCGAACGCAGGAGCCTTCACCTCGCGAACGAGGGTCCAATCACTCCCCGCGCGCCGGTAGATGAACGTGCCGCCGTAGGACACTCCGACAGCGAGTGTTCGGCCAGTCGCGCTCATCGTGATTTTGTCGAATGAGAAACTGGACCCTGCGGGTGCTGGAAGGGGTTCAGCCAGTGCCTCGCGGCCGTCGAGGGAGTACAACCCCGGACCATCGAGTCCAGTGACAATCATCGTGCCATCGGGGCTGACCGCGAGGTCGCACCCGCATGTCGTCAGAACCGAGAACAACACCGCTCCGGAGGGGACCGCGATGACGTCCAGATGCGTTCCGGTGCTGATCGCGATACGGCTGTTGTCGAGATAGCGAACTCCAGCACCGAAGGTGGACTTCAACAGAGATTCGCCAGATGCAACGTCGAATGTCTCGGTCGTGAAGTAGTGCGCAACGGTGACTCCTGTGCCGTCAGGCGAAATGGCAACGTCCACATTGGTGCCCACTATTGGGGGGCCAACCGCAGTCAGTAACGAGGTGTCGTACACCATGGTCGCCGTCGCGGTCGCCACCGCCACTCTGCTGCCATCAGCATCGAGGTCGAGTCGAAACACCTCCTGGCCAACGGAGAATCGACGCAGTTGTCGGCCAGAGTCGACATCCCACACAATGATCAGCCCCCCGGGTTGGGCCGACACGAGAATTCCGTTCGAGCTCATGGCTAACGCAAGGACCGAGCCGGGCGTCTGAATCGGTTGTCCCACGGGGGCCAGGTCGGGTAGCTGATAGCGCAAAATCTCGCTGTCGCCAGCAGTCTCAACGACCAGCCCGGCCCTGTTCGTTGCGATTCGGCGACCGCCGATTCCACGCACCGTCGGGTGTTCCGCACGAGCCACCAATTGATGGTCCGCTACCCCATACACCTCGACACCGAACGACGTGCGCGCCAACATCATCGAGCTATCGGAGCTGAACAGGTACTCGCCGACGGTGGGGAAGGCTCCGAGAAATCGGGGTTTGGCGGTCAGGACACGCTGCATGACCGTATCAAGGCCGCTGTCGCTGGCGTCACCCCGTTTCTCGGCTTCGAGTGCGAGTAGCGCCGCAACGGGTGTGTCGGTGACTGCCGCCGCGCCCGCACTCGCCAGCAGCCGACTGGTCTCTGCGCGGTGGGCCTCGGTTGCCGCCACGCCGCGCTGCACAATAGCGATTCCGCCGGCGACCAGTGCCGCCACGAGCACAGCGGCTACCGAGATCAGAAGTACACGCAGACGCCGATTCTCTCGAGCCGTGTGGATGACTGTCACGTCACGACTGGCGACGGATGCGTCGAGGAAGTCCTGTTCCGTCCCGACGAGAGACCCGGCATGTCGATCGGCGTGTTCGAGGGCACGTTCAAGCTTGGAGCCACGAAAGAGCTCGGCATCGTCGCGCTCCGAGCGGTGCCAGGATTCGGCAGCATCTGTCAATCCTCGGCGAACCTCTATCCAAGTTCGCTCGGCGTCTATCCAACCGCGCAGCCGCGGCCACTGTTCGAACAGTGCCTCATGAGCGACTTCTACTGTTGGCTCACGTGTCATCGAGTCATGATCGAACACGAGCAGCCGGGCATCGGCGAAGACGTCGATGACGGCTCGCGAGACGTTGCTGGTCTCTGCCAGCCGCACCTTGCGACGGGCGACGAGTGTGTGGTCATGGCCGGGAGTCGCAAACCGGCCGAACAGTTCCCGAGCGTCTGCCTGGCCGTCAGCACCGAGGGCTGCGAACAGCGTCTCGGCATGCGCCGCCAAGGCTCCGCCCAACTCACCGATGCGGGCGTAATCGGCTGCAGTGATGATTGAGGAACTGCGACCGTCGTACATCTGAGCGAGCGCAAACTGCAACACCGGAAGACCCGTCGTGCCCGTTCCCAGATCGCGCACGATGGTGGTGACAAGGCGGTCGTCAAAGGTGACGCCTACCCGCGCTGCTGGCTTGACCACGGCATCATGCAGTTCATCGGCGGTCATTGGTGCTACACCAAATGTGCCCGACTGCGCCATCGGTCCCAGCGTTGCGTCGTCCAGCAGTCGATCGAAGAAATCGGCTCGCACCGTCATCACAATGCGAACCCGCGAGGAGGGGGTTTCGAGGAGAACGCGTAGATCATGCAGGAAGGCATCGCGCTCGGTGCCGTCACTGAGCGTCCACAGTTCCTCAGCCTGGTCGATCACTATCACTAGGTCGCCAGGCGGAACCAACTGCACGAGTGACACAATGTCGCAACGGCCGCGGCCGGAAGTGGTGCGCTGCCCAACCACGACCTCACCGACTGCGTCGACCATGTGTACCGACGGTTCCGTTCCGGGGGCGAAAGACACCACGAACAGATCCGTTCGCTGGCGCAGCAGCGGTACTGCCCCAGCGTGCACGAGCGAACTCTTGCCGGACCCCGAGGAACCAACCACGATCACTACCTGTCGTTCCATGATTGCTCCGGCGAGTTCACGGGCGAGGCGATCCCGGCCGAAGAACTCTGCTGCATCTGCCTCTCCGAACGCACGCAGACCTTTGTACGGGTTGACGCGCTGGAGTTGCCGCTCGGCGAGTGCGCGAGCGGCGTCGGTGTGGTCGTCGGGCGACGGCGTAGTGATGAACGAACTCCGCGGCAGGGCGGCCCGCCAGGCAACCAGCAGCTCTGCCATCGTTGCGAAGCGACGTTCTGGGTCCGGTGCCAACGCCCGCTCCAGCACACCGCAGAGGGCCTCGGGGAGACCAGACCTCAGCGTCATCAACGATGCCAACGGGTCCACCGCGGATTGGCGCCCACCACCGAGTAGTTCGCAGATCAGGATCGCGAAGGCATGTACGTCTGCCCGAATCGCTGTCGTGACATCGGGGACGCCCCGATCCCCGAGGGCAATCCCGAAATCGGCGAGGTACGAGTTCCCTGACTCGTCGAAGAGAACGTTGGACGGCTTCACATCACGATGGACGATGCCAGCCGCGTGCGCGGCGACAAGTGCACCGCCTATCTCCTGGACAAGCCGATCAACCTTCTCCAGCGTCCACGGCCCAGTTGCGACAAGTGACCGCTCTGCCGATCCGCCGCGCAGAAAACGAAAGACGAGATAGGCGGCGCCGGCGTCTCGCCAGAAGTCGTAGAGCGGCACGACATGCGGGTGCTCGATGCGGGCCACCATCTGGGCTTCGGCCTCAAACCGTCGAACGAAGGAGGGACGATCTGCATACTCCGCCCGGATCGCTTTCACCGCAACTTC
>JAYVVY010000368.1:0-3261 GCA_043786575.1 Ilumatobacteraceae bacterium | reverse complement strand
TACGTGCAGCCGGACCGTGCCCGCGAGATGTGGGGCGACCCGGCCAACTTCAGCGGTGGCGTGTTTGCCCGCAACGCCAAGGCCGTCAAGGTTGACGGTGGGTACCGGGTGACCGGTGCGTGGATGTGGGGCAGTGGTACGCAGCACTGTCAGTGGATCACGGGCGGCGCCACCGGCGAAGGCTTTAGCGGCTCGATGTGGTTTACGCCCGACCAGATTGTGTTCGACGATACGTGGCACACCTCCGGCCTCCGTGGCACGGGCAGCACCGACTTTCACGTCATCGATGCGTTTGTGCCTGACGCCCTCGCTACGCAGCCGCAGGTGACCGGCCCGCAGGTTGATTCGCCGTTCGGTGCCTTCCCCGACCTGACTTTTCTTGCGGTTGGCGTGGCTGCAGCTGGGCTTGGCATCGGCCGCCATGCTTTGGATGCCATCGTCGAGCTCGGCACTGACAAGAGGCCACAATTCAGCACGCGCACCATCAGCCAGTCGGGTGTCGCGCAGGCCGAGTTAGCGCGCGCCGAAGCGGCGCTGCGCAGCGCCCGGGCATTCCTGCTGGACGAGGTCTCGCAGGCATGGGCTGTCGCCGTTGATGGCGGTCAAATAGATGTGGCGGCCCGTGGCCGCATGCGCCTAGCCGGCGCTCATGCCGCCGAGGCATCCGTGCTGGCGGCGAACACGGCATACACGCTGGGTGGTGGCACGTCCATCTTCGAGAAGAGCCCGCTGCAACGCTGCCTGCGCGACGCGCACGTCGTCACGCAGCACATCATGGTCGCCCCGCGGCTGTACGAGACCCTCGGCAAGCTGCACTTCGGCATCGACATCGATGCCTCGATGATCTAGCCGCCACCAATCTCGCCAACCTGTCATGCATTTGACCACCAGTCCTGGAGGTCGCGGGCATGACAGGTTCGCTGCGAGCTCCGGGGCGCTTGTCAACATGTCGCGGGTCTGGCCACCATTCTTGGTGGTCACCGCCGCGACAGGTTGGCGGGTTGCGGCGACTGGGGCGGGGCTACGGTCGCGGCATGCAGGCGATTCACCTCGAGCGATGTGGGCATGTGCTCACCGCCACCATTCGGCATCCGACGTCGGCGGTCAATGCAGTGGATGCGTTGTTGCATCACGAGTTCGGCGAACTGTTTCGCACGTTGAAGCGCGAGCGTGATGCGCGGGCGATCGTGCTGGTGGGGGAGGGGAAGGCATTTAGCGCCGGTGGTGACTTCGGATGGTTTCCCACCCTCCGCAACACCGCTGCGCTCGACGAACTGCGTCGCGATGCAAAGCAGATGATCTGGGACCTCTTGGACATCGAGGTACCGATCGTGTGCGGGCTGAATGGTTCGGCGGCAGGCCTTGGTGCATCCATCGCTCTCATGTGCGATCTGATCGTGATGAGTGAACGAGCGGTGATCGTCGACCCACACGTCAATGTCGGGTTGGTCGCCGGGGACGGTGGTGCTGCGGTGTGGCCGCTGCTGCTCGGTCCTCTTGCTGCCAAGCGTCATCTGTTGCTCGGCGAACCGCTGACTGCAGAGGATGCGTTGCGCCTCAGCGTGGCCAGCGAGGTATGTGCGCCGGAGGATGTTCGCGAGCGCGCCACGGCGTGGGCGCAGCGGATTGCTGCGCAGCCACCGCTCGCGGTGAAGGGCACCAAACAGGCAGTCAACGCGCAGCTCAAGCAGGCGTTACTGACCAGCTTCGACCTGTCGATAGCGCTGGAGATCTCGTGCTTCCTGTCGCACGACCACGAGGAAGCCATTGAAGCGCTACAAGAGAAGCGCCCACCGATGTACGAAGGGCGATGAGGGCCGTGAACGAAACCATTGAAGCGATCATGACCACGCGGGCGATGCGTCGTTTCAGCGACAGACCGGTTGCCGACGCAGACATCGAGACCTGTCTCAAGGCCGCCCAGCAGGGCCCAAGCGGCGGGAACGTGCAGCCGCAGCAATACGTGGTGGTGACGGATCCATCGGTTCGCACCCAGGTCGGCGCGCTGTACCAGCGCGCGTATCACCGCTATGAGTTGTCGCTGCCAGAGCCAACCTCATTCCCCGACGAGACCCAGGCCGCAGCGTGGCGCCGCACGCGCGACGTCAGCCGGCACTTGGCCGATCACCTCGGTGACGTGCCGGCGCTCGTGCTGTTTCTGCAGCCGATCATCCCGTGGGGTTCGCGCGATAGCGAGGGGCCGATGGACATCGGTCGGCTGGACGCCAGCGTTTACCCGGCGGTGCAGAACTTCTGTCTCGCGGCGCGCTCGCTAGGACTCGGTACGGCGCTGACAACTGTCATCCGCATCCACTCAGCCGAAGTGCTGACACTGCTCGGCGTGCCCAATCGCGACGACGGCAGCCCACGATTCGAGATCGCCGCGCTGGTGCCGGTCGGGTATCCGCTGGGGTCGTTCGGCGTCGCGCCACGCAAGCCTGCCGCCGCTGTCACCCACTGGAACCGCTGGGGCGAAAAGCGGCGCTGACCGGCACCGCCGGTTGCTTACGCGGATGCGCCGTCGTATCGGCGCAGGCCGCGCCGCCAGAACCACCGCGAGACCAGGATCAACACTGCGGCGCTGCCGACGGCGACAGCAACGGCCTGCCAGCTCAAACGGCCCGTAGCCGCCTCTGACGGCACCGTCACCGCGAACGCCAGCGGTACAAGGAAGGTCAGGCCGTACTTCAGCCAGCCGGGGTAGATGCCGACGGGATACTGGCCTGCCCGGTAGACCCCGTCGAAGAGCTCTTGTACCTCGTTCATGCGGACCAGCCAGAACGATGCCGACGCGAGCATCAGCCAAAAGCAATACACCGAGATGAGCCCGATGAGCAGCACGCCGATGAAGGCCACGAACGTCCGCCAGCTGACGCTGTTGCCGATCTGTACCAGGGCAATCACGAGTACGACCAGCCCCACCACCACATCGGTGAGCTGCCACAGCCGCACGTCGCGAACACTGACCAGTACTTGCGCATCGGCGGGTTTGGTGAGCGCGAAGTCAAGACGTCCCTCGCGAACGTCTTCCACGACGCGCTGCATGTTCGGCTGAATCACCGAGCGGATCATTCCGCCGACCATCGTGAAGACACCCATCACCGCCAGCAGCTCCGGCCGGGTCCAACCACCGAGCTCGTCGGTGTGCGAGAAGACCAGCGCCAGCGCGGTGAGGCCAGTGGCAATGGTGAGCAGGGATTGCACGAGTTGGATGAAGAAGTTGGCGCGGTACTGCACCTCGTTCATCACCCCCACGCGCAG
>JAYVVY010000367.1:0-7238 GCA_043786575.1 Ilumatobacteraceae bacterium | reverse complement strand
GGTCCAGTGGCTACGAAGTTCCGAGGTGATGAAGTCGGCGGTCCAGCGCACCATGTCGATCCAGGCGAAGCCCTCCGACATCACTTCGGTATACGCCATCCCGTCGAGCAGCGCAGCGACATCTTCCATGCCCACAGTGACGGTGACGCTGTCGCTCGGGCCGATGCTCACGTCGTCGAACCCCATCATCACTGCAAAGCGGTGCTCGACGCGCATCAACTCGTCGTAGTCCCACCGCGCAGCATCGGCACCGTCTACGACCTGGTCGCTCATGATCCCCACCAGCTGCGCGACCGCTGACCGCGCGTCGGACGAGAGCTCGAAGGTGCGTGGCAAGTGCATGGCCCGATAGTCGCGCGAGTCGTTCTGTGTGGCCACTCGTGCCAGCCAGTGTCCAAACGTGTGACCACCGACTCGTCCGCGACCTGTGGGTGCTCGGCGACCTGGTCGACCTGCACTTCCAACTCGATCAACCGCAACGCCTGAAGACCTCGCCGTGCTGCGAACCGACCGGGCGTTAGAGCGACGTAGGGTGGCCGGATGCCGAGTGACTTTGCCATGAAGACCATGAACACCGTTCACCGAACCGTGTTGAAGTTGAGCTTCGGGAAGCTCGGCTGGGATGCGGGCGGCATGCCGGTGCTCGAGCTGACCACCGTCGGACGCAAAAGCGGTGAAGCCCGGTCGGTGATGCTCACCTCACCGGTGCAAGACGGCGACACGCTCGTCATCGTGGCCTCCCGCGGCGGCGACGAACACCATCCCGCGTGGTTCTTCAACCTGCAGGCGAATCCCGACGTGCAGGTGAAGTGGAAGGGCGGGTCCACGAAGTCGATGCATGCGCGCGTCGCCACCGCCGAGGAGCGCGCCGATCTCTGGCCCAAGGTGACTGGCAAGTACAAGAACTACGCCGGCTACCAGGAGAAGACCGACCGCGAGATCCCGCTCGTTCTGCTGACACCAACCGACTGAAACGCCCTCGTCGCAATCGTCAGGCTTTCAGCGCACCACCATCTACGAGGAATGGCGCCGATCGAGGTCAGCCTGCCGAGAGGTCGAGTCCCAGGTACTCCTTGGCGTCGGCGAAGAACTCCGAGACGAACGGCCATTGGTCTTCCTCGCCGGGGCTCGGCGACTGCGCGAACCGCGCCGCGTCGTCGGCCGTCTTGGCGAAGCTCCATGCGGAGTAGGCCTGTCGCTTGTACGTGATGTTCTCGGGTTGCAGCGTGTGTGCCCGCTCGAAGTGGTGCAGCACCTTGGTGGAGAACCCGTCGGTGCTCCAGAAATGCTGGGCGAGCGCGAAGTGCGCAGCGGCTTCGGACACGTCACGAGTTCGGGGGTGCGATGCAGCAATCACGGCGTCGGGGGTGAGCACCCATTCGCTGGCGGCGCCCTTCGCCGCCCAGTCGCGGATGCGGTCGCCGTACCACTCAGGATGCGTCGTGCCCCGCGCCATCAGCTCGAAGACGAAGTTGGCGAACGGGTCCTCAGTGGGCTGCGGCGCCGGTGACCCGCGCTCGGCCGGCCGCACGATCATGCCGGCCTCGTCGATCCAGATCACTTGCGGGATGTTGGTGACGCCGAACAGAGCGTCCATCTGATGCGTCGCGTCGAGGAGCGACGGATGCTCCGGCGCGGCCGCTTCGACGATGGGGCGCAGCACCTCGGCGCCACCCATTTCGAGACCGACCGTGATGATCTCGACACCCTGGCCATGGACTTCGCTGCGCAGTGCCTGCCACCCGGGCAGGTCGAAGCGACAGCCTCAATATGGTGCCCAGGAGGCGATCACCACCTTCTTCCCGCGGAACGACGACAGGGTGACGTCTTCGCCCGTGAGCACGTCGGGCAGGGTCAGCTCGGGTGCTTCGGCGGTGGTGAGCGAACGCCCGCCGAGACTCGCCGGGCCGATCGACCACAGCCCGGCATCGGTATCGGTATCGGTATCGGCCACGATGGCCATGCCCAGCCGTTCGGCGGTGGCGACCAGGTTGAATCCTGCTCCGGCCGTGCGGTCGAGCGGCACACAAACGTCGCCCTTGCACGCCCCCTCGGGCTTGATCTTCCAGCCGGTAGCCAGTTCGAACGCAGCAGCATCAATGTCGAGTCGGTCAACGATCATCTCGCCAACCTACTTGTGATCCAGACGCGGGTACTCACGGACCCATCGGCCTGCGCGTCGGACGAGTCGTCTGGTGTGGCCACTCGTGCCAGCCAGAACGTCTCTCACCCAATGGGTCCGGGCGAGCCGACGCGGTGCTCGCCGCTGACGCCGGCGACTTACTACTTACCGGCTACGGCGTCGGCGGCGAGCGCCGCGGCTTCGTCGGCGGCGACGCCGAGCGCCTGGAGCAGCCGGCACAGGACGCTGCGCCGGTACGCCATGCTGCGCTCGCCGTCGGCGACCCTACGGGCTGCGAGCAGCAACGTGCCGAGCACGACATCGAGGGTGCCGGCGTCCAGCGGGCCGCTGAACCGCCCCGCGGCGTAGCCGTCGGCGAGGTCTTGCCGGAGATGAGCGAGCGGACTGCCGACGAGCAGCCCACGTTGCACGGCATCGAGCCGGAGCGCGACGCGGATGGTCTGGGGCTCGCGCAGCGCGGCTTCCAACGCGCCGGCCGAGATGCGAGCGAATCGTGCGGCCGGGTCGGCGACGGTGACCTCGACGGCCAATCGCTCGGCGAACCGGCCGACGATGTGCGGTACGAGCGCATCGACGAGTTGCTCGCGGTCGGTGAAGTAGTTGTAGAAGGTGCCGTGCGAGACGCCGGCGCGACCGACCAGATCAGCGACGCTGAAGTTCTCGCCCTGCTTCGCGATCACCTCGAGTGCCGTGTCGAGCAGCAGTTGGCGGGTCCGCGCCTTCTTTTTGTGGCCGCGCGTGAGCGTCTGAACGGGGGCGGAAGAGGGCATCACACAAGAATATCAGAACTAGACACTCAACCCAATATTGGGTACTCTGTCAGCCATGACGAACACCCATCCTCGCCTGAACCTCGGCCATGCCACGCTGGCCGTCCGCGATCTCGACCGTATGGTCGGCTTCTACACCGAGGTCCTCGGTTTCCACGTCACCAACCGCGGCGAGCCCATCCCAGGTATGGGCGAAATGGCTTTCATCTCCCAGGACCCCACCCAACACCACCAGATCGTGCTCGTGGAGACCCCCGAGCCGGCGCAGCGGGCGTTCATGATGGCAGACCACCTGGCGTTCCGAACCGGCACGCTCGACGACCTGCGCGCCATCAGCTCGCAGCTCGCCGCGGCGGAGGTCACCTCGGTGATCCCCATCTCCCATGGCAACTCGTGGTCGCTCTACTTCACCGACCCCGAGGGCAACGGGCTCGAGTGCTTCGTCGACACACCCTTCCACGTCGCCCAGCCCTACGCCGACGGGCTCGACCTGTCGGCCAGCGACGCCGAGATCGAAGCCATCACCCGCAGCAAGATCGAGTCGCTGCCCGAGTTCCAACCATTCGATGCCTGGCGCGCCGAATTTGCTGCCCGCCTCGGCCGGTCGCCGAGCTGAGCGGGGCCAACGATGGATCTCGGAATTGCCGGACGCCACGCCATCGTGTGCGCGTCGAGCCGCGGGCTTGGCTTTGCGTGCGCCGACGCGCTCGCGCGCGAGGGCGTGCACATCACCATCAACGGTCGCGATGCCGACTCGCTCGCCGCGGCCGTCGAACAGCTCACGTCGCGACACGATGTGAAGGTCGCGTCGGTGGTCGGCGACATCGCCGATGCCGACACACTTGGCCAACTGCTGGCGGTGTGCCCCGAGCCCGACATCGTTGTCAACAACAACGGCGGGCCGCCGCCGGGGCGCTTCGCCGACTGGGACCGCGACACGTGGATCGCCGCGCTCGACGCCAACATGCTCGCCCCGCTGGCGATGATCCGCGCAGTCCTCGACGGCATGGTCGAGCGGCGCTTCGGCCGCATCGTCAACATCACCTCAGCGATGGTGAAAACGCCGATGTCGCCGATGGGGCTGTCGACAGGCGCTCGCGCCGGGCTCACCTCGGTGGCCAAGGCGTTGTCGAAGGACGTGGCGAAGGCGAACGTCACCATCAACAACCTGCTGCCCGAGCGCATCGACACCGCCCGTCAACGGCAGATGGCCGAGCTGCACGCATCGATGGCGAACATCACCGTCGATGAGGCGTACGCGCACATGGCCCGCACCATCGCCGCCGGACGGCTGGGACGACCCGATGAGTTCGGCGATGCGTGCGCCTTCGTGTGCAGCGCGCAGGCGGGCTTCATCAGCGGGCAGAACCTCCAACTCGACGGTGGCAGCTACGGAGGAGTGTTCTGACATGACCGGCGCCAATCCCGGGCATGTCGACGTGCCGTTCCTTGTGGTGGGTGCAGGGCCGACGGGCCTGACGCTCGCCCGCTTGTTGGCCAACGCCGGCAAGCCCTGTCTGGTGGTCGAGCGGCGCGACGGTCCGCAGCCCAACCCTTCAGCGCACGTCGTCAACGCGCGCACCCTCGAGATCTTCCGTCAAGCCGGCTTCGACATGGAGGCCATCGGCGCGCTCGCGAAGAACCCGGTCGACTCGGGTCACGTCAACTTCGTCACGAGACTGAACGGCGACCTCATCGGACGGCTCCCGTTCGAACGCCAGGGCGACGAGTGCCTCGAGCACACCCCCACGCCGCTGCGCAACATCAGCCAGCACCGGCTCGAGCCGCTGATGGCCGCCGACATCACCAACATGCCGGGGGTGCATCTGCGGTATGGCGCCGAGCGGGTGACGAGCACGCAGGACGGCGACGGGGTCACCTCGGTGATCCGCGACCTGGCCACCGGCGACGAGACCACCGTTCGCAGCTCGTACCTGTTGGCGGCCGACGGCGCGGGCAGCGGGGTGCGCAAGACGGTGGGCATCGAGATGATCGGGCCGCAGAGCATCCAGGACTTCGTCGCGATCCACTTGCAGGCGAACCTCCGCCCGTACGTCGCCGACCGGCTCGGGGTGCTGCACTTCGTGATGGACCCCGAGGTGGCCGGCACGTTCATCGCCCACGACCTCGACCGCGAGTGGGTGTTCATGACCACCTACGACTCTCCTACGCAGAACGTCGACGACTTCAGCCCCGAGCGCTGCGTCGAGATCCTGCGCGGCGCCATCGGCGACGACCAGGCCGAGGTGCACGTCGTGCGTGCCGGCACGTGGCACATGACCGCACAGGTGGCCGAGCGCATGCGCAGCGGCCGAGTGTTCCTGGTCGGCGACGCCGCTCACCGGTTCCCGCCAACGGGCGGGATGGGTCTCAACACCGGCGTTGCCGATGCGCACAACCTGGTGTGGAAGCTGTGCGCAGTGGAAGACGGATGGGCGGCGCCGACGCTGCTCGACACCTACGAAATCGAGCGTCACCCCATCGCCCATACCAACTGCCATCAGAGCGTCACGAACGCGTTCAAGATGGTCATCCTCGCCGAGGCCCTCGGCCTCCGCCCTGGCGCCACCTCCGCCGACCTGGCAGCCACGATCGCCGACCCGAACAACGCCGACCGCATCGCGGACGGCGTGCTGGAACAGGCGACGCACTTCGACATGCTCGGCCTACAGCTCGGCTACGTGTACGCCGACGGCGCGCTCGCTCGCGAGGGTGAGCCACCCGCGCCCATCACCGACCCGAGCGTGTTCGAGCCCACCGCTGAGGTCGGGTCGCGGCTCCCGCACGGATGGCTCGGCGACGGGCGCTCAACCCTCGACCTGGTGCAGGCCGAGGGCATGACGCTGCTCACACTCGGAGCGCACGACCGCTGGGCAGATGCCGTCGCGACAGCATCACTTCCGGTGCATCACGTCCGCCTGGACATCGACGCCGACGTCGGCCAGGCGTGGCTGCAGCGCTGCCGGCTCCTCGAATGCGGCGCGCTACTGGTGCGACCCGATCAGCACATCGCCTGGCGCCACAACGACCTCCCCGACGACCCCACCGCTGCGCTCGCCACGGCGCTCGACAACACACTCGGCCGGGGGGCGCCGCATGCATGAAGATGACATTCGAATGGCGGCGAAAGCGCTGGTGGCGCGGCGTGCGGCTCCTACTTGTAGGCGCCGAGGATCTCGGCTGCAGCGCGTTGCCCGGTTTCGACGGCGCCGTTGAGGTAGCCCTGGAAGTCGATGGAGGTGTGTTCGCCGGCGAAGTGGCAGCGCCCACTGCTCTCGCGCTCGACGCCGGCGAAGGCTTGGTACTGGCCGACCTTCCAATATGAGTACGAACCTCGCTGGTAAGGACTGCCGGGCCAGTAGTCGATGGTGGCGCGGCCGTTGAGTTTGCCGCTGATGCCCGGGAAGACCGGCTCGAGTTGGTGCGCGAACGTCTCCGCCCGCGATTGCGGCGTGCCGGTTCCGAAGCTGTCGCCGATCAGTCCGCCGGTGTAGTCCACGAGGATGCCGGGCGTGCCGGGCTGGGCACGGGAGACCTCCCAGGTGGCCTGGTAGCCGGTATCGGCGTAGCTGTCGCCGTTGCCGCCCAGCGTCCTCCAGTGGCGATCGACGAACTGCACGTTGAGCTTGGAGTTGGTGCCCATGCCCTGCTCGCGGATCGCCCGAATCTTGCGATCACCGAAACCCGCCCGGCTGAAGTCGAGTGTGCGCAGCACCGCGAAGGGCAGCGCGAGCACGACACGATCCGCAGCCTGGACCGCTGACTTGCCGCCCCGCCGAAGGGTGAGGTCGTAGCCGCCGTCGGCGCGTTTGGCGATCTTCGTCAGCGCTGAGCCGGACACGATCTGTCCGCTGAGCTGTGCGACCAATCCAGCTGCGATCCGATCGGTGCCGCCGCGCACGTGGTACTTCTCGTTCGACGGGCCGAACAGACGCAGTTGCCCTTGGCCGGAGTAACCGAGCAGGTAGAGCAGGTTCAGCGAGCTCTGGTCCGAGCACTCAGCGCCGTATTCGATGTTGTACGCCACGTCGAGCAACTGGCCGAGCCGTGACGACATGCCACCAGGAACGCTTTCGTTGATCCAGTCGATGATCGACATCGAGTCGAGTTGGCGGCCGCGTTCGGTGGACAGGCTGTACAACGTCGGATAGCTGGCAGCCTGCACGTCGCTCTTGACCTTCTGCCAGATCGACTTCATGTCGTTGGTCGCGTCGACGTAGGAGTACGGGGCGTTGTCGAACCAGAACTTCGGCTCGGTGCCGTTCTGTTCTGCCGCGAGGAGGTTGTCGAGCACCAGTCCCAACGACTTGCACAACTGGAGAGTC
>JAYVVY010000366.1:0-15143 GCA_043786575.1 Ilumatobacteraceae bacterium | reverse complement strand
TTGCGTCAGTGAGCTGCGGCCGAACTGGCGGCGAACTTCGAGCGTTGCCACCAGCGGCCCGGAGTCGACGATGGTGACCGACTGCACGCCGCACAGCGGGGCACCCAAGCCACGGGTCCACTCCTCCACGTCCCACGCGTCGTATTCGATCGGATGGTCGGGAGCCAGCTCGACGGACACCGACTGGCGAGGCGGCAGCAGTTGGCGTCCAGCCTTGACGTCGATGATCGAAGTCACGTTCCCGTCAAGATCCCAGCTGACCGCAAGGTGAGCGTTGGTGAACGAGCGCTCGGTGACGGCGATGCGATCGATGATCGGCTGCGCGACGTGAGCCGCCAGACCGAAGGCGGGCACGCTGACAAACGCCGCAGTCGAACCGTCGTGCAGCATCTGCGTCGGGCCATCGCCGGCGGGAGTTGATGCAGTTGCAACGACCTCGGTGCGGGCTTGGTCTGCCGCGTTCGCGAGCGAGGGCACTGTGGGGGCCACACGTTCGAGCGCATCAGCGATCAGCTCTTCCAGTCGTGCCGCCACCTTGGCGTGCGCGGCCTCGCTGTCCTCGAACACCCACGTGATGGAGCTGCCGGGGATGATGTCGTGGAACTGCTGCAGCAGCAGGTCCTTCCACAGCAACTCCAGCTCTTCCACAACTGCTGTCGGCACCTGGCCGCCCGCCGCCCACCACAGCTCGGCCTCGCGCAGCAGACCTTCACAACGACGGTTGCCGACCTTCGTCTTGGATTGGCTGGTCAACGTGCCGCGGTGCATCTCGAAGTAGAGCTCGCCGTTCCACACGGGCACTGGCGCGCCGGCCGCAATCTCCGCCTCGACGCGAGTGAAGAAGTCATCGGTGGTGCCCGGAGTGACCCGCGGTGCGCCATCGAGATCCTCGAAGCGACGGGCGCGCTCGATCATCTCGCGCGTCGGGCCACCACCGCCATTGCCGTGGCCGTAGGGCATCAGCGACCAATCGCTCCAGCCGTGGTCCTTGAAGTTCTTCTCGCTGAACACCAGCTCCTCGCCCACAACAGTGGCGTTGTAGGTGTCGACCGGCGGGAAGTGGGTGAGCACCTGCGAGCCATCGAGGCCCTGCCACTGGAACGTGCTGTGCGGGAAGCGGTTCTGCTTGTTCCAGCTGAGCTTCTGCGTGATGAAGCGGTCACAGCCGCCAGCCTTGAAGATCTGCGGCAGCGAGGCCGGGTAGCCGAACACGTCGGGAATCCACACCTCGTCGCAGCGCTTGCCGAAGCGGCTCTCGAAGTAGCGCTGGCCATAGATCATCTGCCGCGCCAGGCTCTCACCGCTGGGCAGGTTCATGTCGGCTTCCACCCACATCGCACCGACGGGCTGCCACTGCCCGGTGGCCACACGATCCTTGATGCGCTCGAACAGCGGCGGGTACTGACGCTCCATCCAGTCGTACTGTGCGGCCTGCGAGCAGACGAAGCGGTACTCGGGGTAGCTGTCCATCATCTGCGTCGCGCTGGCGAAGGTGCGGGCGCACTTGCGGACGGTCTCGCGAATGGGCCACAGCCACGCGCTGTCGATGTGCGCGTGGCCGACCGCGATGACGTGATGCGAGCCGTCGCGTGCGTGCAGTGCGAGCGCGGGCCGCAGCAGTTTGCGCGCAGCGGCCGCGGTGCCGGCAATGTCGTACAGATCGAGGGCGTTGAACGCGGACTCCATCTCGCGCAACAGTCGCTGGCGGCGCTTGTCGGTGACGGCGAGCGCGGTGAACAGTCCGAGTAGTACCTCGACGTCGAGCAGCAGGTGGAACACGTCGTCATTGCGCAGGGCCAGCGAGGCCTGGCGCAGGCTGTAGATCGGCTTGTCGCCGGACGTCTTCAGCGAGCCGAGATGGCCGTATCGGGTTCCGACCATCGGGAAGGCTGGGTTGGCAGCGGCCTCGACCACGATCTCCAACGGACCAGCCGGTGCGTCGGGCAAGGGCAGCCCAGTTCGTCGTGGGTGAATGCCTTGGACCGGGGCGCCGAGACCATCGTCACCCGGAGCCCACACCAGGCCTTCGCTCTGGAAGCCAGCCGCATCGGGGTGGAAGCCAAAGTCGATGACGGCTTCCAGCGCCGCACCCGCCCATCTGGCTGGCACGTCGGCGGTGAAGCGGAACCAGGTGGTACCCCACGGCCGGCTCCATTTGTTGCCAATCGTGAAGTCGCGCCCGTCTGCTGCGAGGCCCGCCATCGCCTCGACGTACGGAACCGGCTCGCCGGGCGCATCCCACGCGGTCACGTGCATCGGCACGCTGGCCGAGTACATCGCCGGCATCAGCCGCTCGCTCAGCTCCCGCCGGATACGTCGCTCCACCAACACCGCGTCGTCATGCATGAGGCGAGGCTATGCGGCTGCGACCGTTCATCTGGCGCAGGAGATGCAGCGGGCCGCTGACGGCAGGGCAAGCAGGCGCTCCACCCCGACGAACCCCTTGCAGTGTTCGCACACTCCGTAGCCGGGCTGCTCGAGCCGTTCTTGGGCCAACAGCATTGCGTCGCGATCCGCCTTCGCCTGGCGGAGCAGCGCTGCCACCTGCTGACGTTCGAACGCGATCGTCGTGCCCTCCGGGTCGTGTTCGTCGTCGACGTTCGACTGCACCGCTGCGTCCACGATGTCGTCGAAGTTGCGTGTCAGCGTCGCGATCTGTGCGTCGAGTCGGATCAGCTCGGCCAGTACACGGCTGCGCAGCGCACGGCGGTCGCGGCTGGTGAGCATCGGAATGTCGACCATCCAGACAGCATGCCGCGGTGACCTGACTATCGTCACCGTATGGGACCTGCGGACCGACCTTCGTCACCAGACCTGTGGGATCGACTGCGCTCGATCTGCGACGACCTGCCCGACACCAGCAGCAAGCTCAGCCATGGAGAGTTGGCGTGGTCGGTGGGGCCCGGCAAGAAGACCCGCCAGTTCGCCACCACATGGGACCACCATCACGACGACCGCAATGGCGTGCTGTTCGCGGCGCCGCCAGGCGCGCAGGACAAGCTGATCGACGCCTCGCCAGAGCGTTACTTTCGCCCGCCGTACTACGGCGGTCGCGGCTGGGTGGGCATGTACCTCGACATCGCCGATGTCGATTGGGACATGGTCGAGCTGCATCTCGGCGACGCCCACGCGTACACGCGCAGGTAGCGTCGCCAGTCGATGAACGAACGTCCGCTGTCCGGTGTCCGAGTGCTCGATCTCACGCGCGTGTTGGCCGGCCCGCACGCGGCGCGCATGCTGCTGGATCTCGGCGCCGAGGTCATCAAGGTCGAGCCGCCGGAGGGCGACATCACACGCACCACATGGCCGCGGGTCAACAGCATCTCCAGCTACTTCGCGCAGCAGAACGCGGGCAAGCGCTGCGTCAGCATCGACCTCGGCGTGGCCGCTGGCCGCGAGTTGCTGTTAGCTCTGGCGGACAAGTGCGACGTGGTGCTGGAGAACTTCCGTCCCGGCGTGATGGACCGGTTGGGCATTGGCTACGACGTTCTCCGTGCTCGCAACCCGAAGGTGATCTTCGCCAGTGCCAGCGGCTACGGGCAGACCGGCCCGTGGGTACACCGCCGAGCGTACGCGCCGGTGGTCGGCGCGGAGTCCGGGTTCACCATGTCGCAGGGCGACGCACGCGGCGGCGACTACGCCAACGACGCGCACAGCCACGCCGACGTGTACACCGCGCTCGAGCTAGCCGCCGCCGTGCTGGCCGCGCTGTTCCAGCGCGAACGGACAGGTCGCGGCGACCGCATCGACGTCTCGATGGCGCAGACCATGCTGTATGTCAACGAGCACGCCCACGACGCACTGTGGAACGACCCCGTGCCCGATGGTGTCATCCGCAGCTTCCGCCCGATGGACTACCCGGTCATCACCGCGGCCAACGGCGAGTCGGTGATCATCAGCGGCCATCCCGCGGAGAACAAGACGTTCGACTTCTACATGGAGTCCATTGGTCGCCCGGAGCTGTGCACGGACCCGCGTCTCGCCGACACCTCAGGCCGGCTGCGCAACCTGCAGGCCATTCACGACCTGCTGCACGAGTGGGCCGCCACGATGCCCAGCGCCGATGCGATCGAGGAAGCGATGTCGCGCAACAAGCTGGCCGTTGGCCGGCTGCGGTCCGTGCGCGACGTGTGCGACACCGACTGGGCGCGCGAACGCGACGTGGTGGCCGAGGTGCCCGATCGCGGCGACGGCACTATCCGCATCCCGAATACCCCGTGGCGTTTCGAGGGCAGCAACGTGCGCGCCAGTGGGGTGCCGCAATACCGCGGCGAAGAGAATCGGGCCGTGCTGACCGAGCTACTCGGCATGTCGGCGGAGGCGGTTGACGCACTGGAAGCCGACGGCGTACTCACCAGTCGGCTGCCGAAGCGCTGAGGTTTTCGCTCAATGGCGTTGCACTTCCCCGTCGTGCCGATGAAGGCCGCTCTCGGCGACCTGCCGCCGGCTGCGCACGACGACCAGTGGGCCTACGAGATCAAGTGGGACGGTTACCGCACGCTCGCCTTCGTGGACGATGGGAAGGTTCAGCTGCAGAGCAGCAACGGCCTGGATGTGACCGCGAAGTACCCGGAGCTACACGGCTTCGGCGAGGCCGTGAACGCGCCATCAGCGATCATCGATGGCGAGCTGGTCGCTCTCGACTCGAACGGTCGCCCGAACTTCGGCCTGCTGCAGCAGCACACTGCGCAGGTCGTCTACTACCCGTTCGATGTGCTGCAGATCGCTGGCACCGACACAGTCTCACTGCCCTATGAACAGCGGCGGGCGCTGCTGGAGTCGCTGGTCGAGAAGGGCTCGAACTGGATGGTGCCGGCGTACCGAATCGGCGACGGGGCGGCGCTGCACGAGGCGACTGCGGCACAGGGCATGGAAGGCATCATGGCCAAGCGGTTGGGCTCGCCATACCTACCGGGCAAGCGCTCGCCGAACTGGCGCAAGGTCAAGCATCGTTTGCAGGTCGAGGTAATCGTTGGAGGCTTCAACCAGGGCACCGGCAACCGCTCGAACACATTCGGCGCGCTGCTGGTCGGTGTGCCTGACGACGACGGATCGCTGCGCTTTGCAGGCGGCGTGGGCACCGGGTTCGACCAGCAGCTGCTCGAGTCGCTCAGTGCCACGCTGCAGTCGCTGGTCACGAAAGAGTGCCCATTCAACAGGTTGCCACCGAAGACGTACCTCGCCGACGCCACCTGGGTGCGGCCGGAACTGCAGGCGCTGGTCGAGATTGCCGAGTTCACCAACGACGGCCACGTCCGCCACGCCAGCTTCCTCCGCCTGTTGTAGCCGGGTCGTAGAGTTCAGGCCGTGATCAGTCGTGACGATGCCCTTGCCCTGGACGCTGCCGACCCGTTGGCACCCTTTCGAGACAGGTTCCACATTCCCGATCCGTCGGTGATCTACCTCGACGGCAACTCGCTGGGCATGCCGCCGAAGCGGACGCTCGAGCGGCTGACCGAGGTCTACAACGACGATTGGGCGACCGGGCTGATCCGCAGTTGGGACCACTGGGTCGACATGCCCCAGCGCGTCGGCGACGTGCTCGCGCCGCTGATCGGCGCCGCACCGGGCGAGGTCGCGCTCCACGACAACACCACACTCAACGTCTACCAGGCCGTCCACGCCGCCCTCGGGCTGTCGGCCGATCGCGGCCACTCGCGCACCGTCATCGCGATCAGCGAGGACGACTTCCCGACCGATCGCTACGTCGTCGATGGCATCGCCAAGGCGCTCGGCCTGACGGTGCGCCACGGCTTCGAGAACCTCGACGACGTCGCCGTCGCCGTGCGCTCAGTGATCGACTACCGCACCGCGGAACTGCTCGACGTCGCGGCGGAAACGGCACGCGCGACGGCGGCTGGTGTCGTGTCCGTCTGGGACCTCTCGCACGCGGCTGGTGCGATCGACATCGACCTGCACGCGGCCGGCGTCGAGCTGGCGATCGGCTGCAGCTACAAGTTCCTCAACGGCGGCCCGGGCGCACCGGCGTGGACGTACGTCGATCGAGCGCTGCACGCGACTGTTCGGCAGCCAATCTGGGGATGGTTCGCCAACGAGGACATGTTCGCAATGGGTCCGTCGTTCAACCCGCGGGCCGACATCGCCCGCATGATGCTTGGCACGCCGTCGATCCTGGCCCTGGTCGCGGCCGAGGTGGGCATCTCATTGTCGGCAGAGGCGGGAATGCCCGCCATCCACACCAAGGGCGCGGCGCTCACCGGCTTCGCCATCGACCTGTGCGACCAGGTCGGGCTTGCCACGCCGACGCCGCGAGATGCTGCTCGCCGCGGCAACCACGTCGCCATCGAACACTCCAACGCCAAGGCTCTGGTGAAGGAACTCACCGCCCGCAACGTGATCTTCGACTTCCGCGAGGCCAACATCATCCGCGCCGGTTGCAGCCCCCTGACCACCCGATTCGCCGACGTCTACGACGGCGTCACAGCCATCGCCGACCTCGCCGCCCACTGAGATTGCGTCCGGCCGGCACACCTACACTGCGAAGTGGGGGTGTTGCTCGTGGCTGACGTACCAGAGGCACAGTTCGATGCCGTGATCATTGGGGCTGGGTTTGCGGGCATGTACATGCTGTACGCGCTGCGCGAGCAGGGCTTCACTGCGCGGGTGTTCGAGGTGGCCGACGACGTGGGTGGTACCTGGTACTGGAACCGCTACCCCGGCGCTCGCTGCGACGTAGAGAGCCTGGAGTACAGCTACTCGTTCAGCCCGGAGCTGGAACAGGAGTGGGAGTGGACCGAGCGCTACGCCGGCCAATCCGAAATTCTGCGCTACGCCCAGCACGTCGCCGACCGCTTCGACCTGCGCCGCGACATCCAGTTCGAAACCCGTGTGCTCTCCGCCGACTTCGACGATGCGACGACCGGCTGGGAGATTGTCACTCGGTTGCCCAATGGCAGCGAACAAACCACCCATGCGCAATTCATGATCACCGCTGTTGGCTGCCTCAGTAGTACCAACCTGCCGCAGTTCCCCGGCCGCGACTCATTCGCTGGCCCGACGTATCACACCGGCACCTGGCCGCATGAAGGTGTCGATTTCACCGGTCAGCGGGTTGCGATGATCGGCACCGGTTCGTCGGCAGTGCAGTCGATTCCGTTGATTGCGAAGCAGGCAGCGCAGCTCACCGTCTTTCAGCGCACTGCGTCGTACACCGTGCCCGCGCACAACCGCAGCCTGACACCCGACGAGGTTGCCGAAGTGAAGGCCGACTACCCCGGCCTGCGCGCGGCAAACAGACAGATGGGCGGCGGCTTCGGTGCCCGGTCGGCGCGCGGTGAGATTGGCGCGTTTGAGGTCACGCCCGAAGTGCGCGCCGTTGAGTACCAGCAACGATGGGAGGTCGGCGGCCTCAGCTTCCTTGGTGGATACATCGACATCATCCTCAGCCCCGAGTCGAACGAGACTGCCGCCGAGTTCGTGCGCGCCAAGATCGCGGAAACGGTGACCGATCCGGCCACGGCCGCGCTCTTGACGCCCTCGCATGTGATCGGTTGTAAGCGGCTGTGCGTCGACACCGGCTACTACGAGACGTTCAACCGTGACAACGTGGTGCTGGTAGACGTCAGCCAGCAGCCGATCGAGATCACAGCAACAGGTGTCCGCGTTGGCGGCGTCAACCATGACGTGGACGCAATTGTGTACGCCACCGGCTTTGACGCGATGACCGGCAGCCTGTTGAAGATCAACGCACGCGGACCCGAGATGTCGTTGCAAGATGCGTGGGCTGCAGGGCCACGCACCTACCTGGGTTTGTCGGTGCACGGGTTGCCGAACATGTTCACGATCAGCGGGCCGGGGAGCCCATCGGTGCTGACCAACATGATCACATCCATCGAGCAGCACGTGGAGTGGATCTGCGACTGCCTGGTGTCGATGCGTTCAAACGGGCAGCGACGAATCGAGGCCGCCGAGGCGGCACAGGAGGCGTGGGTGGACTACGTCAACCTGGTTGCCGACATGACCCTGTTCCCCACATGCAACTCGTGGTACATGGGTGCCAACGTGCCCGGCAAGACCCGCGTCTTCATGCCCCTGCCAGGTTTCCCCCCGTACGCCGAGCAGTGCGAAGCCGTCGCCGCCAACGGTTACGAAGGCTTCATACTTGCCTAGCGTCTGACTTACAGCGCGAGTTCTGCCCGGTCGCGATATTGGTCGAGCGACTCTGGATTGGCGAGGGCTTCGGTGTTCCTTACCTCGCGGCCATTGACGACGTCGGCGACCGCCAGCTCGCTGATCTTGTTACTGCGGGTGCGCGGCACGTCGGTGACTTTCACGATGCGCGCCGGCACATGCCGCGGCGACGCGTGGGAACGCAGGCGTGAACGAATCTCGGCCTGCAAGGCGTCGTTCAAACGCACGCCTTCCGCAAGCCTGACGAACAGGACGATGCGGGTGTCGTCATCCCATTCCTGGCCGACGGCGATGGCCTCGACCACGCCGGTGATCTGCTCGACTTGCGCGTAAATCTCGGCGGTGCCAATCCGCACGCCGCCCGCATTCAACGTCGCATCGCTGCGGCCGTGAATGACCATGCCGCCACGATCGGTCCACGACGCGAAGTCGCCGTGGGCCCACACGCCCGGAAAGCGCTGAAAGTAGGCAGCGTCGAACTTCGAACCAGCCGCGTCATCGCCCCAGAAGCCAACAGGCACACTGGGAAACGGCACCGAGCAGACCAGCTCGCCCTTCTCTCCCGGCTCGGTCACTGCCTCGCCATCGGGCGAGAAGATTTCCACCGCCATACCCAAGCCCGGCCCCTGAATTTCGCCGGCGAACACGGGGCGCGTCGGGTCGCCGCCCACGAAGCACGCGCACAGATCGGTGCCACCGCTGATGCTGGCGAGGTGCACATCTGGCTTCATCGCCTCGTACACCCAGCGGAAACCTTCTTCGCTCAACGGAGAGCCGGTGCTGCACACGGTGCGCAGCGATGACAGGTCGTGGGACTCCACGGGGCGCACACCAGCTTTGTGCACACTGTCGATGTACTTGGCCGACACACCCAGCAGCGTCAGCCGTTCGCTGGCCGCAATGTCGAACAACCTGGCCGCCGAAGGGAAGGCCGGGTTGCCATCGAACAGCACCGCGGTCGCGCCGCTGGCCAGCACGCTGACCAGCCAGTTCCACATCATCCAGCCGCAGGTGGTGAAGTACAGCACCCGATCGCCCGCATGGATGTCGCAGTGCAGCTGATGTTCCTTGAGGTGCATCAGCAGCACCCCGAGCGCCCGATGGGTGATGCACTTCGGCTTCCCCGTCGTGCCGCTGGAGTACAGGATGTAGACAGGGTGATCGCCGGGCAACCGAGTGAAATGCAACGGTGCGCCGACATACGGCGCAAGATAGTCAGCCCAGCGCACACCGTTCGCGATGCCACTCACGTCGGGTGTGTGGGTGAGTACGCCAACGACCACCGTTCGACGCACCGACGGCAATTGCTGGACGATGCTTGCAATGCGACCGAGACAGTCGAACTCTTTGCCCGCGTAGCGATAGCCGTCGGCAGCAATCAACACGGTCGGCTGGGTCTGGCCGAAGCGATCGACAACACCATCGACCCCAAAGTCACTTGATGTTGACGTGAACGTTGCCCCGATCGCATTGGCTGCGAGGAAGGCGACGATCGTTTCAGTCACATGAGGCATGTACGCGGCAATGCGATCGCCGGGCTGCACGCCCTCGGCGATCAGCGCGGCAGCCAGCGCTGCCACTGACGCACGCAGCACAGGCCAGGTGAGGGAGCACCGTTCACCGTGTTCGCTGATCGCGACGATCGCTTCCTCGCCCGCGCCGGGTCGCTCGGCGAGTGCGTTCTCCGCGTACGAGACCGACGAATCGGGGAAGAAGCGAGCAGCGCGTATCGAGCCGTCGCCGGCGTCAAACGCGACTGCGCCGGGCGCGCCAATCACGTTGCTGTACGCCCACACTCGCTGCCAAAACTCACCGGGCGACGCGATCGACCAGGCGTGCAGCGCTACCGAATCGACAACCTCGGGGTGGTCAGCGGCAACCGACCGACGGAAGGCTCCCATGCGGGTGGCGGCAACACGTTCGGCTGGTGGTGTCCACAACGGTTGCATCGGTGGCATCCTACTTTTCATGGATCTCGCACTTCACGGTCGACGGGCATTGGTCACGGGCGCTTCCAGCGGCCTCGGTTTGGGGTGCGCGCAAGCGCTTGCCGCCGAGGGTGCGCAGGTCACGCTGCTGGCCCGAACCGCGGACCGCCTCACGGCGGCTGCAGCAACTATCCCCACCCCGACGCACTCACTCGTTGGCGACCTGTCTGAACTCGGCTCCATCGCCGGTCTGGTGGCCGACGCGGAACGGCTGATGGGCGGCATCGACATCGTCATCGTCAATGCCGGCGGGCCGCCAGCTGGCACCTTTGCCACCCTCGAGTTCGAGCAGTACGAAGCCGCGCTGCGGCTGAACCTGCTCTCCGGCGTCGCACTGTGCCAGGCTGCGCTGCCGGGTATGCGTGAGCGCGGTTGGGGCCGAATCGTTGCCATCACTTCGACGTCGGTACGCGAACCCATCGGCAATCTGATGCTGTCCAACACGGCACGTGCCGGCTTCACCGCCTTCCTCAAGACGGTCGCCACCGAGGTTGCACCCGACGGAGTCACCGTCAACACCTTGCAACCCGGCCTGCATGAGACCGCCCGCATCACATCCCTCTACGGCGACACCAGTGGCCTGGCCGCCAACGTGCCCACGCGCACACTGGGCGATGCCGGCGACTTCGGCCGCATCGCTGCCTTCTTGTGCAGCGACTCGGCCCGCTACGTGACCGGCGTCTCGATTCCCGTCGACGGCGGTGCACTGCGCGGCCTGCAGTAAGCGTTCGGCCCTGACCGTTGAATTCAATGGTCCCTACGTACGGTTCATTGAATTCAACGTTCGCGGCTGACCGGTTGCTACGGCTATGCCCGCCGCGACCGCGGGCCGACGTGGGCGACACGGCTGGGCACGGGATGGCCAACCAAACGTTCGACCAATAGCGCAGCCTCGATGAGTGCCTCGATGCCGATGCCGGTATGGATGTCAAGGTCGTCGCAGAGCGCGACTGCTTCCTCCGTTGCAACGTTGCCAGCGGCGCCTGCGGCGAACGGCGAACCACCGAGGCCGCCGACCGAGGTGTCGAACCGAACCACACCCGCCTGCAGCCCGGCGTAGAGGTTGAGCAGGCCGGTGCCCCGCGTCTCGTGCAGGTGCAACCCGACGTTTGTACCGGTGACCGCCAACACCTCGTCAATTCGCCGCGGCGTCGCCATGCCTGTGGTGTCGGCCAACGTGATAGCGGCCGCTCCCGACGCACGCAACCGCTCGGCCAGCAGCGCCACGTCCGCCGGTTTCGCATCGCCTTCATACGGTGACCCGAACGAACACGAGATCACGGCATCAACGGGCACATCCCCCGCCAGCGAACAGATCGCCTCGATGGCCGCGACTGACTCGTCGATCGACATCTGCACGTTGCGCTGGTTGTACGTCGCGGAGGCGGAGATGGTGACGGTGAGTTCGTCGATGCCGGCGGCCAAAGCCAGTTCGGCACCGCGTACGTTGGGCACCAGTGCGGCGCGCACCACGCCATCCAACGGGCCCAGTGCGGCCACCACTTCCGCCGCCCCCGCCATTGCCGGCACCGCCTTCGGACTGACGAACGCGGCGATCTCGATGTGCGTGAGGCCAGCAACCAGTAGCGCGTCGATGAGCTCCAGCCGGTCGGCGACGCTGATCGGTGCCTCCGACTGCAGGCCGTCGCGAGCACCGACTTCGCGGATGGTGATGCGCTGCGGAAGGTTCATCGTGTTGCCCCCTCGGTGCCGATGGCGTGTAACGCGGCCAGCGCCATGTCTCGCAACATGGGTGACAGAGTGCGCGGCTGCAGTGTGCCGGTGTGCGGTGTCGAGTTGATCAGCCCGATCGCCGCTTGCACGGCAGCAGTGGCGCGCGCACGGGCGATTCGCGGGTAACGCTGCCGCAGCACCGCCACCCACACATCCACGTACTGACGCTGCAATGCGCGCACGGTGTGCGCCTGCTCACTATCCAGCTGGCGCAGCTCGCGGCTGTGCACCACGATCAAGTCCGGTTGGCCCAGAGCGAACCGCACCTGCATGTCGACGAGTGCGACAAGCGCCGCCTCTGGATCAGCGGCCTCAGCAACGCACGATTCACCACGGGCGAGCAACTGCTCGCTGACGTCGGTCAGCATCGCAGCGAGCAGCGCCTGTTTGCCCGGAAAGTGCCAGTAAATCGCTGGGCCACTGACGCCGGCCGCAGCACCAATGTCGTCAATGCTGGTGGCGCCGTAGCCGCGCGTCGCGAAGAGGTGCGCGGCGGCGCGCACGATCTGCTCAGCGCGAGTAGCGGTTACCAACTGCCCGAGCTTCCGCCACCACCGCCGCCACCGGAGAATCCGCTGGAAAACCCGCCGCCCGAGCTGCCACTACTGCCAGCCGGCGCCGGCTTGACACGTGTGGCCGACCAGTCGCCGATGTGGCTGTACACCAGCAGTGGCGCGGTCTGCATCATCCGATCCGTTGGGGGCACCGTGCTGTTGGCGACTGCGCGGCCCCACGCCTGGGCGGCGCCCAACGCCACTGCCCACGCCGAGTACTCGCGCAGCAGGCCGTTCTTCCAGGCCCACTCCACGTGCTGGCCCTCGCTGGCTTCCAGGAAGCGGCGGAACGATTCGGTGCGCAGCGCAAGTGCGCTGCCCTGGGCGCTGCGCTGAGGAAGCAGCGGGCGATACGCCATGCCAGCGACGACTGCGGGAACAGCGAGTCCCGCCAGGAGTGCAATTGGCCAGCTGGCAAGAAATCCCTTCCACGCACAGAAGCCAACGACCAGGGCGGCGACAAGCGTGACAACGCCAACCCCTACCGGGAACGTCGGTCGCGTACCCGGAGCGAACTTGTTCCACCAGCCAGAAGCGGCCGCGACCTTCTTCTGCTCCGCCGTGACCTCGCTCCACAATGTCGCCAGCTCCGGCTGATACGAGCCCAACGTCAGCTGGCCGTCGGCGCCCAGCAAGGTGGAGATCCGCTCCTTCGTGACAGGCTCGGCAGTCGCCAGATTTGGGCCCGCTGACAGAACCTGCGGGCTGTCGCCGGACAGCTCCACCACGCCAACCGCGATCTGGTCCGAGAACCACGCGGAAACCGACACACTGTCCACGCTTTCATTGAGCAGCATCGCTCCCTGCCACGGCCGGATACCGGCGGGCGGCACAAACTCGGTCGTCACCATCTCTTCCAGCTCATCGTCGGTCACCAGTCGCGTCGGGCCGTCGACGGAGCCATACGCTGCGTCGGCAGCACCGCCGCCACCGACCTCGTTACGACCCTGGCGACGGGCGAGTCGATACCCTCCGAAGCCAGCCAGGCCACCGAGCAGACCGACGCCGGCGGCCAGCGGCAGCTTGTAGTTGCTGCGGTGTGTGATGGGCGCCGGTAGCGGCACGTCGACGGGTGCCGACATGTTGACAATCTGCCCGCCAATCGTGATGCCATCACCCGCCTGGAGCGGCTCGAACACCACCCGGTAGACGTCGCC
The DNA here is from genome assembly GCA_043786575.1 of Ilumatobacteraceae bacterium. Lineage (GTDB taxonomy): Bacteria > Actinomycetota > Acidimicrobiia > Acidimicrobiales > Ilumatobacteraceae > UBA668. The sequence goes on along the minus strand of JAYVVY010000366.1, from coordinate 1,559 downwards.
GTCGCGGACCAGTTCACAACCGCCAACAGCGTTGAACGTGCCGACGTTGCACTGCGGATTCGCCAGCTCGAAGCCAGTCAGTACCACCTCAAAACGACCGGTTTCGAAATCTTCGCCGGCTCCAATGATGTCGAGCGCCAATTGACCCGTCGACAACTGGGCAGCGGGGAGTGTGTAGGACAACTCGTAACGATGCTGCCCCGTGATGGTGGTGTCGGGGTCACCGATGCGGATGCGAGTACTGAATCCGTTGTCCGACACATCCACCTGATCGGGAGCGGTGGACGAATACGCCTCGACGTTTGTCGCAGAGCCGAAGTCATCAGGAATAATCCGCTCGTAGCCGTGCCGTTTGTAGGTGCCGAAGTCTTGGTCCACGATCTCACGAATGCGCACGCCGTCGGCGCCCTCAGGGCTGACGACCACCTGTTTCGCATCGAATCGCTCCTCGTGCGTGCCACCACCCATCAGCCCGGCGAGCACCAGAAACGGGCCCACCAGCAGTGAGCCGCCGACAGCGACATGACGGAGAGAACCAACCGGGTTGAGCACACCCGCACGGTACCTGGTGGCGGCGGTCCAGGGCTGCGTGGCGAGCCGCTGTGACGCCCTGCTAGCTTAACGAGCGTTCAAGTGAGGGGGAAACGAATGATCGAGTTCAACGACGAGCAGACAGTGTTTCAATCGGTGGTGCGCGACTTCGCGCGACGCGAACTAGCACCCCATGTCGAGCGGTGGGAGGCGGCCGCCGAACTCCCGCTCGACGCCGTCTCCGCAATGGCCGAACTTGGCCTGTTCGGCATTGTCTTTCCCGACCAGTGGGGCGGCAGCGGCGGCGATTTCACCTCACTGTGCATCGCCATCGAGGAGATCGGCCAGGTCAGCCAGAGCCTCGGCATCACGCTCTCCGCCGCCGTTGGTCTGGGCGCCAATCCCATCCACTCGTTCGGCGACGACAAGCAGAAAGCGCAGTGGCTGCCGGCGCTGGTCGCGGGCACCGCGCTCGGTGCCTTCGGCCTCACCGAACCCGATGCAGGCAGCGATGCTGGCGGCACACGCACTCGCGCCGTGTACGACACCAGCACCGACGAGTGGGTGCTGAACGGCAGCAAAGCGTTCATCACCAACTCGGGCACCGCCATCACCTCCATCGTCACGGTCACTGCGTTGACGGGGCCTGCGTCGGATCGTCCGGAGATCTCCTCGTTCATCGTTGCCGCCGGCACTCCCGGCATGAGGATCGAGCCCGCCTACCGCAAGCTCGGATGGCACGCCAGCGACACGCACGGAATCGCCCTCACCGACTGCCGCGTGCCCGCCGGCAACATGCTGGGCGCGCAGGGCACGGGGTTGAAGAACTTCCTCGTCATACTCGACGACGGCCGTATCGCGATCAGCGCGCTCGCCGTCGGATGCGCCCAGGCCTGTCTCGACCTCGCCGTGGACTACGCGAAGGAGCGTCAGGCATTCGGCGGCGCGATCGGCCGCTTCCAGGGTTTGGCCTTCCAACTCTCCGACCTCGCTGTGGCAGTGGAGAACAGTCGCAACCTGACGTATGG
>JAYVVY010000365.1:0-3648 GCA_043786575.1 Ilumatobacteraceae bacterium | reverse complement strand
GCGCACGTTCGGAGACCGCGATCGCGCCCGCGGCGTTCCGGCATCGGTAGCGTGGCTGGCCGAGGAAGTCGGTGAGCTCGCGCAGGCGGTTCGCAAAGGGACCCACGAGCAACAGGTGCATGAGTTCGGCGATGTCATTGCCTGGGTCGCCACGCTCGCCAACCAGATGGGCGTCGACCTCACCGAGGCCGTGCAGCGCTACGCCAACGGCTGCCCGCGCTGTCACGCTGTGCCCTGCGCCTGCGCGTAAAATCGAAAGCGGCCCGAGCCACTCTGGCGAGTGACCCGGGCCGAACTGGTCGGGGTGAGAAGATTTGAACTTCCGGCCTCCACGTCCCGAACGTGGCGCGCTAACCAAGCTGCGCTACACCCCGTAGCCAGCAACGATGCTATCCCGCGACCGGCGCTTCTTCCTCAACGGTCTCGGCGCTGACGTCGTCTGCTGCGAGCTCGACGACCACCGGTTCGACCGGGCCGGCGAGGGCTGCCTTGACCGCACGCTTCAGGGTCAGCGGGTCGTACGGCTTGACCAGCCAGCCGTCGGCGGCGCAGCGTTTGGCGAGGTGCACGTCGGCCTGGCGGTCGAGCAGCATCAGCACCTTCACCTCCGGGGCCATGCCGGCGCTGGCGTCCAGGCGCAGGTCCATGGTGACGGCCATGCCGCCCTTGGAGCCGATCTGCAGGTCGAGAATCACCAGGTCTGGCGTGCGTTCGCCGACGACCGTGGCGACGGCGCGACCCTCACGAACAATGGTGAACGACACGTCGGGGCCGCCGAGGGCAGCGGTGACATCGTTGACGACATAGTCAGCATCAGTAGCGACGAGATAGTGCACGCCCCGACGTTACCGGGTACGCCCTGCCCAGTCGAAGTGCCGTTCAGTGAAACAGGATCCCGCGAATGGCTGACAGCGCGTCCAGCGTGTGGACGTCGCCGGGCAGGGTCTGCACCCAGGACGTGTGAGTCCCGACGGGGACGCCGGTAGCGACCAGTAGAGCGGCTGCCTGCTGTCGCTCAGTTGCCGCGTTCGTGCGTAACTCAACCAGGTTGTCGTAGAGCGCAGCGGCGCCGACTGCCCGTGGCCGCCTGGCTGGCGGTTCACCGAAGGTTGGCGTGCAGCGATTGACAATGACCGCTGCCACTTCCAAGTCGCTGGCCGCGAGGCGGTTGGCGAAGAAGCATGCTTCCTGGATGGTGTCTGACCGCGGCGAGGCGACCAATACGAAGCGCGTGACGTCGCTGTGCAGCAGCGCCATCACCTCGTCGGCTCGCTGGCGAAAGCCGGTCTCCATCCCGCCGAACGCCTGGAAGAACGCCACCGCGTCGGCCAGAACATCGCCTCCGACGACCTTGCCGATGGTGCGCAGAATCGGCTGTGCGGCGATGTTGAGCACCTTCATTCCCCGGCGAGTGGGCATCATCAGCAGCTTGAACAGCGGGTGATCAATGAACTTGGTGATCGTGCCCGGTGCATCCAGAAAGTCCAGCGCATTGCGCGTCGGGGGGGTGTCGACGATCACGAGATCGAATCGTTCGTCGTTGTGCAACGCGTGCAGCCGCTCGGCCGCCATGTACTCCTGCGTGCCGCTCAGCGAGCCGGCCACGTTGCGATAAAAGCCATTGGCAAGAATTCGCTCGGCCTGCTCGGGGTCAGCGGCGTTGGCCCGCACCAGCCCGTCGAAGGTGGTGGCGGTATCCAGCATCAGCGCCCACAGCTCGCCGTCACCCGGCACTTCCAGCTTCGTCGGCTCGTTGCTCAGCCCGCCGGGCACGCCGAGTGCGTCGGCCAGCCGTTTCGCCGGGTCGATGGTGACGACGACTGCTCGCCGGCCCAGCAGCGTGGCTTGCAGCCCGAGCGCGGCCGCAGACGTGGTCTTGCCCACCCCACCCGACCCGCAGCAGACCAGTACCTCGGCGCCAGCGATGTGCTCGGCAAGCGTCGTCAGTTGGTCGGGTGTCACGTCGTTGCGTGTCACGTCGTTGCGTGTCACCTCGTTGGGTGTCACGGCGCGGCCCATTCGTTCGCGAGGGTGTCGATGGAGGCGGGGGTGAGGCCGGAGCCGGGCACGGTGGGCAGGTGCAACTGCGCCAGAGCGAGCTCGTCGGACAGGCGGGCGCACTCGGCACCGTGCAACGCCCGGCGAGCGTTGCGGAACTCGGCGGCCAGGCGCATAGGGCTGTCCGCTGGCGCAGCCTCCACGTCCAGCATGGCCCCGGCGTCGACGCTGTTGACCACCACCGGGCCCAGGTGCACGCCCACCCGCTCCTCCAGCGCGTAGGCGGTCTCCACGGCCTCGTTGACCGGGGTGGTCTCGGGCAGCGTCACCAGCACCACCTGGCAACGGGCAGGGTCGGAGAGCATCGCCAGCACCTCGGTGGCCTGGCTGTTGATCGGGCCGCTACGTACGCTGGCCAGCAGGCTCTTTGCTGCGAGCAGGAAGGTGATGGCATGGCCGGCGGCCGGGCCATCGACAATTACCAGGTCGTACAGGCCGCTTCGTTCCAATTGCTTGACCTTGCCCAGCACGACGATGTCGTCAATTCCAGGTGATGCCGTCGCGACCACGTCGATGATTCCTCGTGAGGCCAGCCGTTTGGTCACCCGCGAGAGGCCGTGCGTGTCCAGATACTCGGCCAGTGCGGCAGTTGCGGAGAGCTGCTGCACCTCCACATCGGGCAGCAAAGCGCCCAGCGTGGGCTTTCCGTCCAGTTCCACGACGAGCACACGAAGTCCGCGACGGATTGCGGCTCGCGCAAGAACAGCGGTTACCGTGGTCTTCCCAACGCCACCCTTGCCGGCCACTATGGCCACCCTGGCGGTGGTGAGGAACTGCAGCGGATCCACGCTCTTCGGAGGCACTTGTGCGCAGACTAGCGATCACCCTTCTCCTTGCCCCGTTTGTGGGGTTAGTTGGGCTATCTCTTCTTGGGGGCGCAGCGTCGGCTAGCGGCCCGATTGGTGCCACGGTGCCACCAGGTTCAACGATTTCGGCGGACACAACAGGCTCTGCGGCATCAGGTGCGGCCTCCGATTTGGCGCCGGTCGATGTGCTCCAGGTCTCGGGCCTGTTCGACGCCGTCACGGCGCAATCCATCGAAGACGCCATCACCCGTAGCGAGGACAATGGCTCGCAGGCGCTGATCCTGCAGCTGAACACGGGCGGCTCGGTGGTCAGCAGCGCCGACATGCAGCGCCTCTTGCAGCGGGTGGCAGATGCAAAAGTCGCCATCGGGGTTTGGGTTGGCCAGTCACGCGATGCCCGTGCCTACGGCCAGCCGGCGCAGTTGTTCGGCGTTGCCGACGTCACCGCCATGGTGGCGGGCAGCCGCATTGGTTACACCGGCGACCTGCTGGAACTGGATGGCACCTCCGTCGATCTCGGTGCCGGCGGCGACCGTCTGCGGAATGGCTCGATGTCGTTCTCTGAGGCGCGCAAGCTGAATGTGCTGCGCCTGGAAACCTCTGACGAGGGCGTGCCCACCGTGAAGAGCATGGTGCTGGCGATGGACGGTGCAATCGTGTCGGTCGGCGGCGTCGACGGTGTCGAGCTGAACACGGTGACCGAGGAGCTCAACGATCAGGGCAAGACCGAGAACGTCGCTACGCTCGTGCGCTTCTCCGGTTTGGGCCTGGTCGAGGAAATGTT
>JAYVVY010000364.1:0-16775 GCA_043786575.1 Ilumatobacteraceae bacterium | reverse complement strand
CTACCCGTCGCTCGGGCGAGTGGCGGAATGGCAGACGCGCTAGCTTCAGGTGCTAGTACAGGTAACTGTGTGGGGGTTCAAGTCCCCCCTCGCCCACCGTAAGACCCCAGCTCAGCTGGGGTCTTTTCGCGTCTGGAGACCCGACTTCTACCGGACTTCTACCCGAGGCCTCCACGCGGTCCGTGAGAACTCTCCGTGAGACTCTGGACGCGACCCCAAAGGACCCCCGGCAGATCGGCGAGGACTACGGACCTGCGTCGAACGGTTCCGCGGGAAGCACGCGACGCAAGCTGTTGAACTTGGTGAAGTCTGATCTCTCGTACTGCCACCTCCCGGCGACGACGCCGGGCGCGATGTTGAGGTCATCTGCAAGGGTCCTGACAGCGTCCTCGGAGTTGACTGCCCTAAGACGTACAAGGGCACTCGGTGGAATGAGTGCAGAGGACGCGAAGTCGTCGGCCTCCCGCTCGACCAACGAATCGCGAGATCCGTCGTCAATGAACCCGCTCGCGGGAGGAAGGTCCTCCCACGGTGGCCGGTCACTGTCTGGGCCCGTCTGGTCGAGGTAGGTGTCCCGCTTAGCGTGCTTCAGAATGTGGCCGAACTCGTGGAAGAGGCTGAACCACAGGCGGTCTTCGCGCTTTCCACGGTTGCTCAACAGAACGACCGCCTTTTCAGGGTTCGCCCACCACGTTGCGCCACTCGCTCGACAACCCTTCAACTCGGCGGCATAGACGACGGCGACGCCGACTTGCGCGCACATCTTCGGAAGCTCGGCTAGAGCCTCTGAGGGCTCGGCCCGGCTAAGCGTTCTGATGCTTGGCAGCATCTCCGTGAGCTGTCGCGCATTGAATGGCCGGGTTTCCACGGCTGCGGCCTTCTTCTGCCCGATCCTCAGCCAAACGGTGGTTGGCGGAGTCTCAGGGGTGAAAGAGGGCGACCGTCGGAATCGAGTCAAGCTCGGCTGCCACACCCGGTCCCAGCTCTCAGGGCTAGAGATACCGAAGTAGCGGAGTAACTCCTCGACCGTGTCAGCGGAACTCGTTGCAGCCGAGATCAGCCCTCTGTGCTTGAGTTCCGGTAGACGAAAGTTCGATAGCCACGGGGTCCAGGCCTTCAGTGTCTCGTGGCGTTCAGCGCGCGCTTCAGCCGCACGGAAGTCTGCCTCAAGGCGTGTCCACATTTCTGCGGGAACACTCGTGACCGCTTCCAGTCGGACAGCGGTCTCGGCGGACAAGGTCACGTTCTTCTTGATGATCTGGTTGACGTACTTCGTGCTGAGCCCGGTTCTGTCCGCAAGGTCAGCCTGAGTCAGATCCAGCTTGCGGAGTACCTCATCGAGGAGCGCGCCTGGTGCACTCGCGTAGTCGGGTTCAAAGTCAAAGTAGGCGGTGGGGATAGGTGAGCTTGACACGTCCACTAGCTCAGCTCTTGGTCGGGGGTGTCGATCTCGCTGACAACGACAGCTGGAACGCCGTCGGTGGTGTGTAGCTCCGCAAGTAGCAGGCGTACCGCGGCGATCGTGGTGGTGAAGATCACGGCATCGTTCTCCTTCGTGACGTTGGGCAGGGCAAGAAAGGTGTTCAGGGTGAGTCCAGCCCTGAGTGAGCACAGCGCGAGTTCGACCGAATGGGCAGCCGTGCCCCATCGGGTAACCAGCCGGCGGCGAGCGCTACAGACATCGGCCAGTTGCTTGTCGGCGAAGACCACGCGCACGCCGACAGGCTAGCTAGTCACCGGGAATCAGGCGGGTGATGGTATTGCCTTTACTGATTACTTCCATCGTGTATGCTATCCCGTGTCGGACATCGGAGCGCCTACAGCGCCCGATGGTCAGGGGCGGACCCCCCGCCGTTCCGGCGCTGAACAAGGAGCAAACGATGACCGAGACGGACCGCACAACCGAAGCAGCACGGGACCGACCGAAGAAGCGGGAGGTGACCGTCACGTACAACGGGCTCGAAGAGGAACTCGAGTACAACCCGAAGTCCGCCGTGAACGCGCTGCTCCAGCATGCGCTCAAGACGTTCAGCATCACGGACAACGCCCACGTGATGGCGCTGTGGACGGAACTGGGCGTCGAGTTGCCGATCGAAGGATCGGTCGAGGACGCAGGCGTCAAGCCCGGCGACGTGCTTGTGCTCCGTCCGAGTGCAGTGCGCGGTGGATGGGCGTGCTGACGCTCACACCGGCCGTGCTCCCCGCCACGTTCGCAGCCCTTCGGGACTGCGGGCGTGGCGAACGCGAGTGTGTGGCCTACTGGCTCGGGCCTCGTGATGAACCTGGGATGGTGAACGAGGTCTTGACCCCGCCCCACCGCGCCAGCGTTGACTGGTACGAGGTCGACTCGGGCTGGATCACCGTATTCTTCCTCGACCTCCGCGCGACCCGCCGTACGGTGCGGGCACAGGTCCATACCCACCCTGGGGCATCAGTGCGGCACTCACCCACCGACGACGGCTTCGCCATCGCCCCGAGCTCAGGATTCGTGTCGATCGTGATGCCCTACTTCGCCATGCGCGATATCACGTTGGCCGGCGCATATGCGACCGAACTCACGGACGCTGGCTGGCTCGAGCAGGACGTGAACGAGGTGATTCGATGGACGTGAGAGTAGCAACCGCGCTGGATCGTACGGCCCGACTGATCAACGCCGACTTCTTCGGGGGAGCGCTCGATAGCGAGGAGATCGTTGCGCACTTGATCGACACTTCCGTGCGGGTGGTCGCTGATCCGTGCGACCTCGCGTCAACGGCTGGACAGCATGCGCTGACAACGCTCGTACTGCATCTCAGCATGTCTGGAATCGGCGTCGACCTCGAAGTCGCAGCGACGCCGCTACTCGGCCATCAACCGCCGCTGCTCGGGGTTGAACTCCGGTCCGCTCTGGAGCAGCACGTCAGGCACAACACCCCATGGGTCCGACTGAACTCTGGAGTGACACCGTTGGTGACGTTTCGACTCGGCTCCAGCCGCGGTGACCGTCGCGGAGACATCCTGGTCTGCGGCGACGCGACAGGTTGTCGCGTCGGTCCGTCCGGGTTGATCGCGGCATCTCGGTGGGCGGGTGACTGGCCGATCGGCGCCATCGCAGCCGGCATCGCCGCAGCGGCAGAGGCGCTTAGGTATGCGATCGTCAACATCGCCCGTCGAGCCGGCCATCGAGTTCCGGCGGTCATCACGCCCGGCACGTCGATCACGGCGGTCGACCTCGGGCCTCAGCCCACCTCGACGACCAATCTGGGCGAGTTGACGATCATCAGCGCTGGCGCCGTAACCCAGGCCGCGATGTACACCCTGCTCCGCATTCCCGACGTTCATGGGTCGGCGAGTGTGTACGACGACGACGTTTTCGAGACCTCGAACCTGAATCGCTATCCCTTGCTGGTGGCCGAGGATCTCGGGCGGCGAAAGGCGACCCAACTCGGGCGGTGGTCAAACGGCCTTATTGTCGAAGGGGTGCAGGAGCGTTACAAGGGTGGTGACACGACCGGTGTGGCGCACATGCTCATCGGTGCGGATGACATCGCCGTCCGCTGGGCGGCTCAACGCGACCTTCCACGGTGGCTCGGCATCGGCGCGACCTCACATCTCTTCGCAGAGGTGTCCTCCCACTCGGCCGACAGCCCATGCGCCGGCTGTGTTCACGATCACGAGGACGATCCGCCAGCCGTCATCCCGACGATCTCGGTGATCTCTGGATGGGCCGGCGTCGTAATGGCCAGCGAACTCCTGCACGACGTCGGCGGGGCATCGACAGCGGGACGCATGGCCTGGAGTTTTCCGCTCGGCCTCTCTGGCCGGTCCGGGCACCGTTTCATTCCGATTCCGCCGAATGCCCAGTGCCCCGTCGACTGCACGGCGTCACGTGGAGTACTCCGATCCGCATGAGGCCACTAGCCCCTTCGACAGGCGACTCATCGCAAATGCACGTATCGGCGTGCGGATCGATGCGAGCCTGAGGCGCGGCGCAAGGTCTCAAACGAGTTCAGTTCCACGACAAGTACAAGGCAAACCGGCCAAAGCTCTGCTCGGGCAGGTACTTCCCAGCTGGACCTGACCCTCAGGTCGGCGACAGCCAATCACAGCACGAGCGCGGCGATCGTTTCGGCAGCTTCATCGTGGAGCGTGGGGCCGACGTGGCTGTACATGCCGAGGGTGATGGCAATGAATGAGTGGCCAAGACGCTCTTGCACAACTCGGGGGTGGATTCCCGCCTCGAGGGCGAGCGTCGCCCAGGTGTGGCGCAAGCCGTGGAGGCTGAGGCGCTCCAGGCCGTACCGGCGCACTCGACGGAGGAACATTTCGCTCACTGCGTCAGGGTGGAGCCAACTGCCATCGGGCTGGTGGAACACGAGGCCTTGGTCGTTGAAGTCGGGACCGATCAGCATCCGTTCTTCGAGCATCCGCCGGCGGTGCTCGCGCATCACGGCGATCGTGCCCTTGTCGAGTGCGATCGGCCGGCGGCCCTGCATGGTCTTCGGCTCGCCGATCATTACATTGCTTCGCGTCTGGATGATCGTTTGCACGACGCGAAGCCGCGCGGCATCGAGGTCGAGATCGGACCACCGAAGGCCGATCGCTTCGCCGCGACGCATGCCGGTCGTGGCGAGCAGCACCCACAATCCGTGCAGCCGGTCGTCGGCACGAGATGACGCGTCAAGGAAGGCGCGCAACGTCGGAGCGTCCCATGCGTGGATGCCGTCAGACTTCTGGCCACCATGTGGCGGGTTGGCCGCATCTGCTGGATTCCGAGCGAGGCGACCCCATCGGACAGCGTCCTTGAACGCTCGGTGGATGATCGTGTGGACGTAGTTCACCGTCCGCCGATCGAGACCGGGCCTCGCCCTTGCCGGCGACGCGGTGGAGACGCCACGTCGGAGCAGCGAGGCGAGCGTGTCCTTGGTGATGTATTCGGCCTCGACGAACTCGGCGCGCAATTGCTCGGCGGTTGCTGCGAGCGAGACACCCTGCGAACGAAGTTCAGTCGCTCGCTCGACCACCTCGGGCGAGTAGCCCTTGCCCGTCCTCGACGGCTCGCATCGACCGGACGTCAGCAGTTCGGCGTACAGCCCGTTGAGCACGCCCGCGTCGACCTTGGTGAGACGGACGGATCCGATGTGAGCGACGACATGGTTCTTCACGTTGCGCGAGTAGGAGTCGAACGTCGATGGCCTCACCGTGTGCTCCGTGGCCTTCAGCCAATCGGCGAAATAGTCGGCGACGGTCTGGTGCGATGGCTCGACGTACTCACCGCGATCGAACTTCGAGCAGGTCGATGCGAGCACGCTCGGCCTCGCGCTTCGTGTTGTACCCCGAGTGCCACTTCTGCCGGCGCTGCCCAGTGGCTGGATCAGGGCTAAGGAGGAGTTCCTGGCAGGGGGGCGATCAGGGTCGGTCACCGCTGACCCAGAGCACCTGACTGCAGCACTCATCACGGCGTCAGAACGCATTGCTCAGACGGTCGAGGTTCACGACCGCGAGTCTGGCCGGGTAGAACGTCGCCAACCCCCAGCCCCGAACCTCCTGGCACTGTTGGCCCTTAGCCCGGCTCAGTGGGACGATGCTCACGGGCTTGGCATTCTTCGGTCCCGCAGTCCCGCGACGGCTATTGCGCAGTTCGATGTGGCAGTCTTCACTCAAGATCCGCTCGTGGTCGCTGAGTGCAATGTGCGGGTCTCCAAGGCTTGGGTCACCGACCTCTGGATGTCCGGGACCGCGGTCGTTGACGGCCGAATCGTCACCGAGATACAAGGAGATACCGCCCTTGCCGCCGAATGGAGCGGCACCGGTCGATGGGTCCACTTGGAACCGCACCGTGTTCAACGCCAACAGAGGGATGAAGCATGGCGGCCGTGGCCAGCAGGAGCTGAGATGGTGCTGGAAGAGTCCAATGCGGTCTTCAACGCCTTGCTGGTTGGGGATAGAGGGGCGGCCGCGGCTGCGATCTTGAGGACGGCACGTTGGTCGGTCGGGACGGTCTTCAGGTCGCCGACTGTCCAGTACCTGCATGAGTCCAAGTGGGCGTGGTGGGATGCGCCCGCTAAAGCCCACCCGCCCTCGCCAGAACGGCATTGGGATGTCGTCAGGGCCATCTACGGATGGCGTCGCGCGTTCGTCTCCTGGCCCGTAAGGGCGCTGCCGGTGGTCGCTCAACTTCTCGACGAGGGGATGTCACCTATGGCGGCCCGCACGTATGCGACGCTGGCCCAGGCATCTCAACCCTTGGTGTGCAGCGAGCGGGACCTGTGCGTCGAGGCGATGGTCGGACCATTTGAGATGGCGAACGTTATTGCGGAACTGACCAGCTTTGGGCTGCTCTACGGCGAGGACAACGCTGGCGCCAGCGCCAGCGTTGTCGGACTGCCCGCGCTGAGACAGGCGTGTCGAGATGCTGGCCTGAGGTGACGGGTAATAGAGCCGACCTTGTGATGCGTCTCGCCACTGTGCCTGGAGTTCTCGAAGACATCGGCACCAAACAATGGCGGATCCTGCGAGAGGACAACCAACTGGCGGAACGCAGAGGCGGCCAGTTGTTCATTGTTCGAGCTGTCGCCCCAGCTTCTGCTGCTTCGACTGACCCCAATGTCTCGACCGGGCGATCGCGAACCGCCCGACCCTCCGGCGAACCCCGCCCAAGCTCCGAGACGGAGGAGCTGGTGTGCAGGGTCTGCGGTTCGAAGTGGGTTCGTGCGCTCGGCCGTGGCCGCAAGCCCCATCGATGCCCAAGTTGTCAGGAGAGAAAGTGAGTCCGGCGCCGGGGACGGCGTACCGCATCCTCAGCAGCGCTCGCAGCGGTCGAGCGAGCCTTCGGAGATCAGCTCGCGGTTTTCGGGCCGCACGAGACCAACCCATGGTTCGAGGAGAGCAAGCGGACAACGTCGCCGAACTTGATCGTCGAGCCGCACTCTGTTCGGCACGACCCGTCGGCCAAGGCCTCCTTGGCGTAGTGGACCTTGCCCGTACAGCGCCGGCGATGCCCGTCTCATTCACGGCGCGCTACCGCCCGCATGGATGCGAGGGTAGCGACGCGACTGGTGAGCGCTCGGACATCACCGGCCGTCCCAGTGGTCGAGTCTGGCTCACGTCGATCAAGACACGAGCGCCATCGACCGATACACGCGAGTGCCTGTCAGGTTGATCTCGCTCCGCTTCCCGTCGTCGTGCTGCGTATGCAATCAGCCGCTGCTGCCGAAGGCGAAGGCGTTCTATGACGACGAATCGAAGGCAGTCACGTGCCAGCCGTGCCTTGACGGTGCCTCCGCAGACCGAGCCGAGAACGACGCAGCGATCGACGCGCCTGGCCTTGACGTCGGCGTGGCCGGCGCTGGTCCGCTGCGTGAGTATGAGCGACGAAGCGCGAAGCGAAACGAGCGCATCGAGCAGAAGTGGGGCCGGCTGGCTCCAGTAGCCAAGCTCCTGAGCGGCGAACCGCAACACACGGCGGCCTTCGGCAAGGGCGCGGACGGAGAACGCCGACTCGCATCGCAATTGGAGCGGCGAGGTCGGGGACGGCGCGATCTTCTTGCACAGCCGCAAGATCCCGAACGGTGACATCGACCACCTCGCCATCGCTCAATCTGGCATCTACGTGATCGATGCGAAGAACTACAAAGGTCGAGTCGAAGCGAGAGACGTCGGCAACTGACGGACAGTCGACCGCCGCCTCTACGTCGGTGGCCGAGACAAGTCCAAGCTCCTCGAGGGCATGGGGAAGCAGGTCGTCGCGGTGACAGCGGCGCTCGGGTCGAGCCGGCTCGCCGATACCCCTATCCATCCAGTCCTCTGCTTCACGAACTCCGAGTGGGGCATCTTCGCGAAGCCTCTCTCATTCGGCCCCGTGTCGTGCCTATGGGCAAAGAAGTTGTGCGAGTTGATCAAGCAACCCGGGCCGCTCGGCCCGTCCCAGCGCTACTCGATAGCAGTGCTGATCAACGCCGCCCTTCCCCCGCGAGCTAGCTAAGTCGAGCCAGACCCACCCGCCGTGTTGATGCGGACCCTTAGCAGCGCTCGCAGAAATACTCGTACGGGATGATCGCACGGGTCTCAGGATCGACATCGCCGACCCACGGCTTCGTCGACGCCATCAGTCTCGCATCGGCTCCGCTGAGTGTCACCCCGCACGATGTCTGGACCGAACCGTCCGGCTTCCGTTCGCGGATGCGGTGGACCGTCTTCGACTTGCGGCTACTTACAAGGTCGGCAATCAGCTCGAAGTACGGATCGACAACGTACTGCTCGTCGTGCGCTTGCGGACAGGCACTGAGTCGGATCTCGAGAAGGTGACTGCCGCCTTTCGAGGTGCGAAAGATCCGACCGGAGCACGTCAATCGCTTACCTTCATCTCTCGCTCTAGTGAGCATTCGTTGGAGTCGGGCGCTCATTGCTGGCGTCAGATGGCCGACTGTGGCCGCGCGAACTTCAACGACGGCACCGGAGTCCTTCTTTGAGTGCGGGTTCGCAGCGACTTCGACCAGGTCGACGAGCACCGCGTGCGTGTAGGTGGACAGGTCGGCGCCCTCGGTCGCCGTGAGTAGCGCGTCCTGGTAGTGCTCCTCGTTCGACACGCTGAGCGTCGCGCTGCCGCGAAGCCGAATCTCGTCAGCACCCGGTTGGGGCAGCGGGTCTTCGTATTGGCGATCCTGAGCCCGCTCGGGGGCGCGGTCAGAGAAGTACAGCTCGACACCAAAACTGCCGCGGTCGCTTGCTCCGTGGTCCCAACCGCCACAGATTCGGGCTTCGACGGTAGCCACGCCCACCGACTCGATCGTCCGGTCAACGAGTGATCGGTAGAACCGCGCCTCCTCGCGGCCCAGGTGGCCGACCTTCAAACCGTTGATCGTGACTGCCACTGCGTCGCGGTCGTATTCGTTGGTCGGCTCGGGGATGAGCATTGCGACACAGTTCACGTCGACGCCATGCGAACGACGGCCACCAGCCACCTTCGTCAGAGAGTCTTGGCAATAGCTCTCCCCGACCACATTGACGAGGCCGCCCCGCGGGATGGTCGGTTGACTCGGCGCCGATGCTGAAGAGTTCACGGATAACGGCGGCGTGATAGCGCTCGGCGACGGTGGTGGGAACGGGCGCGGCGCCGGGGATTCACCCTTGGCCTTCCTTAGCCGATCAAACAGCCCCATAGAAGCCGAGCGTAATTCACCACGTCTCGTCGCGGTTCCGTCTCTCGTCGCGCAGCCAGTGACGGGCCTCCGATCGCATACCGGGCGTCTCCCCGCGCCCAGCGGTACGTCACGCGGACGTTGCGGCTGCGACACGGAGCGAGCGCTCCAATAAGAGCGCGTCGCCAAGCCGGTGACGGAGTTGGTTCTCGAGTCCGGCGATCGGATAGAGGTTCTGCGGTGCCCGCGGTTCCTTGTGCGGTTCGCTTGCGAAGCGGGGCAGGCATGCCGACACGATCTCGGCTCGTGCCACCGCGTCGACAACCATCCCCACAGCCGGGACCTCCAGACGGACGATGCCTGAGAGCGGCTGGTTGCGTGGGCCGGGGAGCCTGAGGTACCAGCTGTAGCGGGTGAATCCTCGGCCACCGATGAGCAGTAGCGGAGTCCGTTCGCCGTCGGCCAGTTGCCCGAGGATGGGTACGACTTCGTCGGGTAGGTACTGCACTTGCTGAGTCTTGATGTAGCCCACGCCGATCGGATCGTTGCGGCCCCGTAGCGGACCGTCGAAGACGACCAACTCCGATCGGTGCTCCACGGCAGCCGACAGCTCGAGTTCGGTCATCAGTTCGTGGATCCCGTTGTAGATCGCCTCAGGGTCATCGCTGATGGTGGGTCGGTACTCGTAGTTCGCATGGCGGCTGATGATTGGACCCGCACCCGAGGTGGCGGGAGCAAACAGGCCTCGCTTGACGTGGGTGGCGACCACCATGGCTGCGGTCGAGGAGCACTCCACCGCGCCGGCCGCGACCGATGCACAGACCCCTACGTGGGAGCGATCGCCGTCGTGGATCCAGACGCGGGCGTCGATGCGGCGGACACCGTCGACGAACAGGATTCGTTCGGGGGCAGCGCAGGGCGTTGGGCGAATACCTGACCACTGGTCGAGCGGCCGTTCGATGGTCGGGTCGACGCTGTCGGCGGCCTCCTCGAGTGCGTTCTGGTCGGCAGCGATGCCGTACTCGGGCGCCCAGGATTCGACAGAGAACTTCACTTCAGACCTCGACTCGTTCGACTCTCGACGACCCGCCGGTCTTGGTCACTTCGAGACGGACGGGCATGCGGTCTGCTAGCTCACGGATGTGGGTGACGATGCCGACCATGCGCCCGCTGGCACCCAGTTCCTCAATGGCGGAGGCGACCGTGTCGAGCGTTTGGGGATCGAGGGTGCCGAATCCCTCATCAAGGAAGATCGACTCGATCTCCGGCGCGCCATCCGGGGCCAGTTCGGCGGTAGCCGCTGAGAGAGCCAGCGCAAGTGATAGGGACGCGAGAAATGTCTCGCCACCGGAGAGGGTTCGTGCACCCCGGACCTCGTCGGCGTTGTTGTGGTCCCGGACAGCAAAGGCTCGGTCTTGGAGCACCAGTGAATACTGGCCGCCCGAGAGTTCGAAGAGGCGGGCGGTTGCCTGGCCCGCCAGCCGATCGAGCGCCGACTGCATCAACCAGCCCTCGAACCCGTCGGACCGGAGCAGATGGCCCAGCTTCTTCGCCACTTGTTCTTGCTCGAGCAGGTTGTCGACTCGCTTTCGAAGGGCGGCGTGCTTGGCTCGCGCCTTTTCGAACACCTCGATCGCCGCCAGCGCGGACGACTCGCGCGCGGCAATGAATTCACCGAGCTTTCGGAAGGGCCAATCCGAAATCGCTTCGCCAAGCAGACCCTCCATTTGTTCGACTGACGCGACGGTTTCGGTTGCGATCGCCTCGTCGCATCGGAGCACTTCCGCGCTCGACGCGTCTCGCGCCTCGATCAACTCGCGTTCGGTGTTGCGGGCCCACTCCACAAGAGTCGTCCAGTCCAATGCGAGGCTGGCTCCGGCGGCTGGCGGAGCGCCGAGATGCGCAACTTGATCGCGCATGCGAGCCAGGCCCTGACGGGCTTCAGCGAGCTGAGCCTGTGCCAAACGGAGGTCGGCCGCAGCTCGTTCGTGATCCTCCTCACACCGCTGCTGATAGGCCTCACTGATGTCCGCGGCGTCGGCAAGTCGACGGGCTTCCTCGTCGAGCCGTAGACACTCATCGCGGGACGGCTGCTGCTGCAGGTCCCCTTCCAGCGCTGACAGCCGACGGGCAGCACCAGCCTGTTCACCTTGCGCTCCGGCCAGCTGGCTGACGACGTCGGTTTCCCGGGCGAGGGCGTTTCGACACTCCGGATTGTCTCGGTGTTGACCGGCTGCAAGTTCCGCCTGTTGTGCCGCGACCGTAGCGGCTGCAACGTCGGCGGCCAGTTGCTCGGCCTCGCGACGCTGCGCTGCGAGGTCCGCAATCGATGCAACGCTACGCAGCGAGCTCGAGGACCTTTCGACGTCGCGCGTCGCTGACTGGCACAAGGCGTCAGTCTTGTTGGCGGCGTCGGAGAGCTCATCGAGGTGCTTTCGACGCTCCTTGAGCGTGGCTGTCGCTCCACGTTGGTGGGCCTCCGCCGCTTGTAGCGCTTCGTCAGCGTGGTGATCGGGCAGGTGGCGCACCGTCTGCAGGCAAAGCGGGCATGGCTCGCCGACGGCGAGACGCGTGGAGTGCGCCGCAATGCCGACATCCCCCCGCAGCGCCGCGACGGTCGCCTCGACCTCCTCTGCAGCGAGCGTCGCCGAGTCCACGGCTTCGCGGGCCTCGCCGACCCGTTGAGTTGCCTCGCTGGCAGCGGTGACAGCTTGTTGGTGGCGGACCACGTTCTCGTCATGCGTGGCGTGCAGCCCCAACCAGACGTCGATTTGATCGAGCGATGGGATACTGGCCGCTTGTTCGCGGGCTGCCTCAGCGAGTGCTCTCGCGACGTCCGCCGCCTTGTCGAGTTGCTGTTGCGCCATGCGAACCTCGTCGGCCTGGGCTCTGGCCGTGCCGAGCTCGATCGACAGCGCCTCAACTCTGGCGTCACAGTCCGCCACGGCGTGCCGATGGGTGACGAGATCGTCGTGGCGCTGCAACAGAGCGTTGACCGCAACGCGGTCTGGTCCAGCCGCAACCGCCTGACGGGCGATCTGGCGGTCAGCGCGAGCGGTTGCCAAGAGATCCGCTGTCGATAGCTCCACGGCAGCAGTCGCAGCGATTGTTGAGTCGAGTGTCTCGATGTCGTCCGGGGCTTGGACGTGCTGGAGCAAACCCAGGTTTTGCTCTGCGGTGGCAGCGTTTGTCGTCGCCTTGGCTCGATCTACGGCTAAGGCCTCGATTGCCGCGCTCGCTGCTTCGAGGACCATCCGCGCCGACGCAATCGCCGGAAGCTGCGCCGTCAATTCGGCGTGGTGTTCGTCCGTGAGCTGGGCGCCATCCGCATCGAGGTCGTTGCGTAGTACCTCGGCTTGGTCTTGGTGACGCTTAGCGAGTTGGCGTGCTGCTTGTCCGATGCGCGAGTAGACATCGAGCCCGAGCAGTTGGCGGAGTGTGGCTTGCCGGTTCGCCGGATCGTCGTGAAGGAAGTCGGCAAACCGACCCTGCGGCAGTACCACCGTGCGGTTGAACTGATCCACGTCGAGACCGAGCAACTCCTCGACAGCCTTGTTCATGGAACGTGCGTCTGCAGCAAGTACTTCGGTGCCGCGTTCGAGGCGAGCTTCCTTGGTGGTCGCACCCTTGGCGGTTCTGCGCACGACCCGAACAGCGAGGTACCGGTGGCCGTTGAGTTCGAAGGTGAGAGCGACGCGAGCTTCATTGCTGGTCTGGTTGACGACGGGTGCAACCGCCCGGTTGTCCTCATATCTCGCGATGGAACCGAATAGAGCGAACGTGATCGCGTCGATGATCGTCGACTTGCCCGAACCCGTCGGGCCGACCAGCGCGAACAACTCGACATCGGTGAGGTCGACCGTGGTGCTCTCGCGGAATGCGCTGAAGCCCTTCATCTCGATCGTGAGCGGCCTCACCGATCGGTGCCTTCCATCTCGAGATCGAGCAGCTCGCCGAACAGCGCACGGATGCGCTCGTCGGCGGCGCCCTCGCGCTGGAGGTACACATCGAAGAGCTCGAGAGGCGAGCGATTCTGGTGACCGGCCCCGCCTCCCGCGGCAACTCGGCCAGTGTCCTCGGCCCGGACATCGACCACCCCTGCGCCCAGCGCATCACGCACAAGTTGCGCGAGACCGGCACGAGTTGCTCCCTGCACGATCACCCGCAACCACGTGTCGGGAGGGACCTCCATGCTCAGTAGATCATCGAGCCCTCCTCGAAGGGTTCGAAGCCGCCAGCCAGAAGCGAGCTGGACTGCCCGCACGTCGGCTGGTACGCCCGGCTCGATCGTGACGATGTTGACCTGCTTGGTTTGCTCGCCCTCGCCGAAGTCGAGTTGCAGCGGCGAGCCGCAGTAGTGCAGCGGTGGGCCGGCTGGGATCCTCTGTGGCCGGTGCAGGTGCCCGAGCGCGCCGTACCCGATGCTGGCAGGAAACGACTGCGCGGTGATCGCGTACTCCTCGACCAGGTGTGCGGGGCGCTCACCGCCACCAGCGGCTCCGCCGAGCACGAAGGCGTGAGCGGCGAGAATGTTGACCGTATCGTCCGTGAACCCGCGGCACATGTGGTCGACCAGCAGCCGCAGCCGTTCGGCGTATACCTGTGCATGCTCGAACGCTGCCTGCTCCATCAACTGCTCGGCGCGCACGATGCCACGCTTCGACACGAACGGCAGCATCGCGAGCCGTACCTCGGTGCCGTCGCTGGTAGTCAATTCGATGACCCCACCTTGGTCGGGACGCGTCGGCTCTGCGACGAGGACCACCCTGCCGAGTTCCAGCAGCGGAGCGACCGCTTGCAGTCGTTTCGCATTGTCGTGGTTGCCTGCAATTACGGCCACCGGGATATCGGCCTTGGCGAGGCCGAGTAGAGCCCGATATACGATCTCTTCTGCTTCAGCGGTGGGGCTGGCGGAGTCGAACAGATCACCGGCGACGATCACCAAGTCCACCTGCTCGTTCTCGGCGATGCCGACGATCTCCTGCAGGACGGCGCGGTGCTCGTCGGCACGCGACTCGCCTCTGATCGCCTTCCCGACATGCCAGTCGGAGGTGTGCAGCACCTTCATTGCACGGCCTCAGCTCAGGCCGTCGAAAGGGTCGGCTGGCGCCTTGGTGCTTGCGCTTCGCCCGGCTGCGCCGAGTGCGAGGTCGGCCTCGGCAGACCTCGTAGCCCACGCTGGGAAAGGGAACTCGATCAGCAGCGGCACGGGCAGTCTTGGTTGCGAGATGAACATCGAGCCCGGTTTCAGGATGGTCGCGCGTTGCCGCTGCACTGCGGGAAGGAATCCGTACTGGTCGCGCCCGGCTTCGGCAGCGTCGAGCCGGCCGACCACGCGCACCGCCGAGTTGGCTACTACCCGTCGTTCGACCTCACTGGCTGTCTGCTGCGCGCCGATCAGTATCATCCCCAGGCTGCGGCCGCGCTCGGCCACGTCCAGCAGGATCTCCTTGATTGGACTCGACGAGTCCCGCGGTGCGTACTTGTTCAGCTCGTCGAGCACTACGAACTGCAACGGCTCGGCCGTTCCAGCGGCTTCTTTGGCATCGAACGCCTGGCGCAACACCACGCCGACGACGAAGCGTTTGGCGCGGTCGTGCAGCATGTGCAGGTCGACGACTGTGATCTGCTGCGAGTCAAGGTCGATTGAGTGCTGCGGCGCATCAGCGATGTCGGCGCGTATGAGGTGCTCGACGTACCGCTCTGCTGCTGCAAGCCGCCGCACGAACGCGTTGATCGTGCCCGCCCCGATTGCACGTCCGGTCCACCGCGGGTCAGCCTGTTCATCGGGATCATCGGGGATCAGCTTCGTCTCGATGATCCGCACGAGATCGGCGAAGGTTCGTGCCGTATCGCCCTCGATCCGCACGGCACCGTCGGTCGCGCCGGACTGCGCGTACTGGCGTAGCTGTGCTGTCACCGACTGCACCACGATCGTGTACTGCTGTCGCTCGTCCTCTGCGTCGGCGAACAGGAAGGGAAGCAGACCATCGCGGCAGAATTGGGCGATGGTCCAATAGAGCGGCCGCACACCCTCGATGCGGGCGCCGGTAGCAGGTGTGCCGTTCGGGTCGCCCTTTCGCGGTGGAGCGAGGATTCGTACCGAACGAAACGGCCCTGGCTGCAAGCCGAGCGGTGCATACCGGTCACGCTGTTCGTCCGTGAGACGGGTGTTGGCGTGGTCGAGGAAGAGCAGGTCTTCGCCCTTCACGTTGAAGATCAAGCCCTTGGTGTTGGAGGTGCTTGCGCCGAGCACCCCGGAGTTGAACAGCGAGTAGAGGAGGAAAGTGGCATAGCTGGTCTTCGTGGCGACACCCGAGATGCCAGAGATGTTGACGTGAGCGCCCTTGGTGCCGTCGAGGAAATCGAGGTCAAGGTAGACCGGGTCGTTGTCGCGACTGAGGCCGGCCGGTAGCCGACGCTCAACCTCCGTCATATCGAGCGCGGCCTCACGTTCTGCACCCTCGGCCTTACGCACCTCGGTTCCCGGCAGAGGCGGAACGAAGATCTCGGGCAGGACCCGCGTCACCTGCACCATGGCTGCCTCGGACACCTCGGCCGGCAGCACCCCATCAGCGATCAGGAACACGTCGGAGTCGAACCTGGCCCCCTCGTGACGCGCCCGCACCTGCCCCACGATCCCGTATATCGAAACCTTCTCGCCCGTGGGCAGGATTCGGTCGAGTGCGACAACATCATCGAGCTGCAGGTGAGCGCCAGGGCCTACCGCCACCCAGAATTCAAGCGGCGTCGAGTCGTCCGTTCCGAGAACTCGTCCCACCACATTCGAAGTCATGCCCTGATCCTGCCACGGCCGTGTGACATGGAAGCGCTGGCTGCGGTGCGAAAGGTCATCGTCCCGGCGCTGGCCGGGCTGCTTGCAAGACTGGGTTGATCAGTTTCGATCCAATCGGCGCTGCAGTAGCGACAGCCTCGCGGCGTGGAGCCGCTCCATGAGATCGGTGGAAAACCCGATGTCAGCCTTGACGAGCAGTTGGTCAGTGTCGTGAACGAGCGCCTCTCCGGTCCCCTTGGCACCATCCGTTCGAGCGACTGCGTCGAGACGCTCCAGCTCCATACCGAACCCGATTGGCAGCGGGACAACGAGGCGGGCGACTTCGGACGGAA
The DNA here is from genome assembly GCA_043786575.1 of Ilumatobacteraceae bacterium. Taxonomy (GTDB): domain Bacteria; phylum Actinomycetota; class Acidimicrobiia; order Acidimicrobiales; family Ilumatobacteraceae; genus UBA668. The sequence continues at coordinate 528 of JAYVVY010000364.1, read as the reverse complement.
CTAGTTCAAGAACGCCGCCCCCGAAGCTCCGGCCCTCGACCTCGGCCGTCAAGAGCGTAAGCGAATTGTGGAAGGCAGCGGCGAGATCGTCTTCTCTGCCGGCGAAGAAACCGATCATTGAGCCACGGTAGATCGTGTCCGTTGTAACGACGCCGGCGTCGTTGACGATCACCTTTGGATAGTGGTGCGATCGCTTGGACATCATGAGGCGCCCGGGCCGAATGAACGGAACGCGGTACCAGGGTTCGCGGATCCGACACTTGTAGCGCTCGGGCAGGCCTTGCGTCTCGCCGTCCGTCAGATAGGCAACGGCGCGGTGCGATTCGGAAGGATCTGGGCGATCTGCCGAGAAATCGAGCAGATGCGTCTTGGCCCCGGAATCGCTGGCTGCGCGATGGTCAACCACGGTGTAGCGAAGGCCCTCGGCGTGCCGCAACCGCGGGAGGAGCGGCGTGGACCAAGTCGAAAGGTCAAAGTCCCGCAGTGTCGCCTCATCCACCGAAAAGAAGTCATTCGCGCCAGTGACGG
>JAYVVY010000363.1:0-4886 GCA_043786575.1 Ilumatobacteraceae bacterium | reverse complement strand
GGGCGACGCGGGTTGTTCAGCCACACGTCGCAGCCGTGGTACATGATGCGGGCTACGGCCATGTCGTAGTCGGGCACGAACACGAAGCGGTGACCCACGTCCAGCTGGCGGGCGAACAGCTCGATGTCGCGAATCATGTCCTTGCCGGGCTGGTCGGCAGGGTGGGCCTTACCGGCGAACACGAACTGCACCGGACGATCGGCGTCGAGCAGCAGCTTGCGCAGACGGTCGGGCTGGGAGAGCAGCAGCGTGGCCCGCTTGTAGGTGGCGAAGCGACGGGCGAACCCGATGGTGAGCGCCTTCGGGTCCAGCAACGCATCGCCCAACCGTGAACGCACGAACGTGACCAGCTCGGCGCGACCCTTCGCGCGGGCGGCCCACACTTCCGCCGGGTCGAGGTGGTTGACGCCCGCCCACGAGGCTTCGTCGGCGCCGTCCCACACGGGGCCAACGCTCTTCGCGAGCAGCGGAGCGATGTGATTGCCCACCCACGTCGGCGCGTGCACGCCGTTGGTAATAGCGCCAATCGGCACTTCCGGATGCGGCACGTCGGGCCACAGGCCGGCAAACATCTCGCGGCTGACTTCGCCATGCAGCTGTGCGACGCCATTGGCGCGGCCGGCCATGCGCAGGCCCATCACGGCCATGTTGAACTTGCCGTCCTCTTCATCCGGGCGGCTGCCGATGGCCATCAGCTCGTCGAAGGTGACGCCGTACGACGGTGCGAAGCTCTCGAAGTACTTCGTCATCAGCTCGGGGGAGAAGCGGTCGATGCCGGCCGGCACCGGCGTGTGCGTGGTGAACACGCCGCCGGCACGAACAGCCTCGACGGCTTCGCGGAATGTGAAGCCGGTAGCCACCAGCTCGCGGATGCGCTCAAGCGAAAGAAAGCCTGCGTGGCCTTCGTTGGTGTGGAACACCTGCGGCTGCATGCCCAGTGCGCGTAGGGCGCGCACGCCGCCGATACCCAACACCATCTCCTGGCGCAGGCGATGCTCGGTGTCGCCGCCGTAGAGGCGGTTGGTGATGGCAGCGGCCTCGAGGCTGTTGCCCTCCACATTGGTATCCAGCAGGTACAGCTGCACGCGGCCGACCTCGACGCGCCACACGTTGATCTTCACGTCTTCCTCACCGATCTGCAGTGACACCTGCACGTCGGTGGAATGCAACGCAAGGCCCAGCGGGTCCAGCGGTGGGTAGCGCTCTTCCTGCACACCATCGGCATTCAGGCTTTGGCGGAAGTAACCCTCCGCGTACAACAGGCCAACGGCGACCAACGGCACGCCAAGGTCCGAGGCAGCCTTCAGATGGTCGCCGGCGAGTATTCCGAGGCCGCCCGAATACTGCGGCAGTGTTTCGGAAATGCCGAACTCGGGTGAGAAATAGGCCACGAGGCCGAGCGGCGAGTCGGTGCGGCTCTGGAACCAGCGGGGCGCCTCCACGGCGTCGCGCAGGCGGGCAGCTGCGGCGTCGGTGGCGGCAACGACCTCGGGGTCGGCGGCAAGTGCTTCCCAGCGAGTTGCAGTGATGGCGGCGAGCAGACGCAGCGGGTCGCGACCGGTGGACTTCCACAGTGCGGGGTCGAGGCGCTTGAAGAGGGCCTGCGTCTCGCCGTCCCATGTCCAGTGCAGGTTGAAGGCCACCTGCGACAGTGCCCCCAGTGCCGACGGAATGGCGGGGACGACATTGAACTCTCTGACTGCGCGCATTCGGTAGAGACTAGTTGAGGAGCGGCCAACCGGGTTCTGAGACATGTGCGACACCGGTTGCAATGCGATACACCGCCACGGTTTCGGTAGCGATGGCGTCCCAGGTGTAGGTCTTTGCAAGGAGTGCGGCCGCGTTCACTCTCATCCGGTCGGCCGCCGTCGGATCGGCCAGCACCTCGGCGATACGGTCGGCCAGCTCGTGGTGGTTGCCCGGTTCGAACAGCATTCCAGCGTCGGTGCCTTCGACGATCTCGGCCAGGCCACCCGTTTGCGCAACGATCGTCGGAGCGCCGGCGGCCATCCCTTCCAGGGCGACGATGCCGAACGGTTCATACAGCGACGGAATCACCACGCAGCTCGCCCGCTGCAGCATTTCGTGCAGTTCGCTGTCCGGCACGAAACCCGCCAGCTGAACGATGTCGCTGACGCCCTCCATATCGATCTGTGTCTGCAGCTCGGGCAGGTAGGTGCCGCGGCCGGCGATCACGCATCGCACCCCCGGTACGCGCAGCCGCAGCTCTCCCATCGCCCGGGCCAGTACTTGGAAACCCTTCTCGTACTGAACGCGACCCCAGGCGACCACCAGCGGCTCACGTTGGCTGGCGGGTGCGGGGACGGCGTCCTTCCAGCGCTCGGTGTCGACACCGTTGGGCACCAGGTGCACCTTCTCCGCCGGCAGTTCGAAGCTGTTGATGACCTCGCGCACCATGAAGCGCGAGCAGGCGATGATCTCGCGTGCCTGATACGTGAGCCACCACTCGATGGAGTTGATGGTGCCCGGCAAGCCTGGTGGGAGGTGGCCCCCGTGGCGGCCGCGCTCGGTCGCGTGGATGGTGGCCACCAGCGGCACGTCCAGCAGTGTCTTGAGCGTGTCGCCCGCCCATGCGACCAGCCAGTCGTGCGCGTGGATGACGTCGGGCCGCCACTCGCCCAACTGTGCCGAGAGCGCCACCAGCTGATGGTTTGCCGACGCCATCCTCGCAACCAGGTCGTCGTCGGGTAGCCAGGGCAGCCCGGGATCGGCGCGCAGCACGCGAACGCCATCGACCACAACATCGTCTGGCTCGTCGGGGTGATGCAAGCTGCACACGACCACCTCATGACCCGCCTTCTGCATTGCACTGGTCAGACCGTCGACGTGGGCAGCAATGCCGCCGACGACGAGCGGCGGGAACTCCCACGACAACATCAGCACGCGCACGGCTGCGAACGTAGCAGCGGTGAGGGTGGGCGGTGCCGTACGCTCGCACTGTGGTGCTTTCCGATCTCGACCTCTACCTCTTCGGCGAGGGAACTCACCGACGCCTCTGGCAGCTGCTGGGGGCGCAGCCATTGCCTGGCGGCGGCGTGCGTTTCGCCGTGTGGGCGCCTAACGCACGATCGGTGGAAGTCCTGGGTGATTGGAACAACTGGGCGTCGGGCACGATGCTGCAGCCACAACGCTCATCGGGCATCTGGGCGCTGGAGTGCCCCACCGCCGAGCCAGGGCAGCGCTACAAACTCGGCGTCACCTCGGCCGCCGGTGCCTATGTGCTGAAGGCCGACCCGATGGCGCGGCAGAGCGAGCGCCCGCCGTCCAACGCAAGCGTGGTGCCACAACCCGACACGTACGTGTGGGGCGACGACCAGTGGATGGCCGCCCGCAGCCACGCCCCCGGTGCGCCGCTGCGCATCTATGAGGCGCACATCGGCTCGTGGCGCTCGGGTGTCGACAACTACGTCGAGTTCGGCGAGCAACTGGCCGACCACATGGTTGCGCTCGGCTTCACCCATGTCGAGCTGTTGCCCGTCGCCGAGCATCCCTTTGGTGGCTCGTGGGGCTACCAGGTCAGCGGCTACTACTCGCCAACCGCGCGCTACGGCACGCCCGACGAGCTGCGGGCGATGGTCGACATCTTCCACCGGCGTGGCCTCGGCGTGATCATCGACTGGGTGCCCGCACATTTCCCCAAGGACGAATGGAGCCTCGCCCGTTTCGACGGCACCGCGCTCTACGAACACGCCGACCCACGCCAGGGCGAGCACCCCGATTGGGGCACCTACGTCTTCAACTATGGCCGCGACGAGGTGCGCAACTTCCTGGTCGCCAACGCGCTGTATTGGCTGCACGAGTTCCACATCGACGGCCTGCGCGTCGACGCCGTTGCCAGCATGCTCTACCTCGACTACTCCCGACCCGCCGGTGGCTGGGTGCCGAACCGCGACGGCGGCCGCGAGAACCTGGACGCGATTGCCTTCCTACGCGAACTGACCACCGCCGTTGCCGACGAGATGCCCACCGCGATGGTGATTGCGGAGGAAAGCACCGCCTGGCCGAAGGTGACGCACCCGATCGAATTTGGTGGGCTCGGCTTCACGCACAAGTGGAACATGGGCTGGATGAACGACACGCTGGGCTATCTGCAGCACGACCCTGTGCATCGCCGGTTCCACCACCGTGAGCTGTCGTTCGGCTTGCTCTACGCGTTCAGCGAGCGCTTCGTGCTGCCGCTCAGCCACGATGAAGTGGTGCACGGCAAGGGCAGCCTGCTGGGCAAGATGCCCGGCGACGACTGGCAGCGCTTCGCCAACCTGCGTGCGCTGTATGCATGGATGTGGGCGCAGCCCGGCGCACCGCTGCTGTTCATGGGCGCAGAGATTGCGCCGTTCACGGAGTGGAACGAGTCAACCGGGTTGCCGTGGCACCTGCTGGACCACGCACCGCACCGCGGCATTCGCGATCTGCTGGCCGAGCTCAATCGGGTGATCGCCGCCTGGCCGGCCCTCTTCGAACGCGATCACGAGGCATCTGGCTTTCAGTGGCTGGATGCCGACGACGTGGATCACTCCATCTACGCCTTCCTGCGCTGGGGCTATGCAGGCGGCCACGCCGTGGCGACTGCGGCCAATTTCACACCGGTGCCCCACGGTGGTTACCGCATCGGGTTGCCGTGGGCGGGCGAGTGGCATGTGCTGCTGGACACCGACTCGCCGAACTACGGCGGCAGCGGGTTCTCCGGTTTCGACCTCGCAGGCCTGCGCACCGGTAGCGCCGTGGTGACCGCCACCACCGAAGTTGCGTGGCAGGGGCAGCCGGCCTCCGCCGTCATCGACATGCCGCCGCTGGCCGTGCTCTGGTTGGGTTCCGCCCGCCCGTGAAACCCCAACCGTGAAGGCATGGCGCGACGAACGTCTGCG
>JAYVVY010000362.1:0-4778 GCA_043786575.1 Ilumatobacteraceae bacterium | reverse complement strand
CGTGGCGGCGGCCCCTTCCTCCCTTCGTGGGTTCGCGCGCTGGAGTTCCTGGCGCATCCCACTCATGGCCTGGGTGGTGTCGCGCGCCCTTGGTTTCGTCGCGCTGGTCGTCACACCCACACCCGACGGCCGCTGGTTCAATGCGTTCGGCGTGACGGCGATGGACGGCGGCTGGTACCGAATCATCGTGACGCAGGGTTACCCGAACTGGTCGGCCACCACCGTCGGAACAGCCTGGCCGTTCTTTCCGCTCTACCCCTGGCTGGCGGACATGCTGACTCGATTAGGAATGCCTGTGGGCCCAGCCCTGATCGGGGTCTCGTGGTTCTTCGCGCTCGTTGCATTTGGCGGCATGTGGCAGCTGGCGGCAGGTCGCTTCGACGATCGGGTGGCCGCGCTTTCGGTGTGGGTGCTCGCCCTGCTGCCCGGCTCGATCGGCCTGGTCCTTGCATACAGCGACAGTCTCTTCGTGGCTGCGCTCGTGTGGATGCTGGTGTTGATCGACCGGCGGGCGCAGGCGGTGCAGGATGCGGCCGTGCTCTCGCGGTGGACGTGGTGGCAGGTTGGCGCGCTGGCGGCTATCGGTACCGCGAGCCGTCCGAACGGATTCATGTTGGTGGCTGTGGCGTGGGCTGCCGCGTGGTGCATCGATCGTCGTTGGCGTCACGCAGCGGCTGCGGCAGTTCCGTCGCTGATGTTCCTTGTGAGTTGGATGATCTATGGGCAACGAAAGGTTGGTGACCCACTGATCTTTCTCACGGCGAAGGCAGCCTGGAACGAGTCGCCGCTGTGGAAGTTCCTGGTGCACCCGTTTGCACGCGAGGCCGTGCCGTTTCACGTCGTGGTGGGGCTGGCGGTGTTGGCGCTGGCGGCTCCTTCGTTGCGCAAGTTGCCGTCGTGGTGGCTGGTCTGCATCGTTGTCCTGGTTCTCCCGCAGATGGTGCTGGGGCTTGAGGGCTTGGCTCGCTATGTGACGTTGGCAGCCCCGCTGTCGATTGCATGCGCGCTCACGCTCTCGCGCCGACCCCGGTGGGTGCAGTGGCTCGTGCTGCTGGTGTGTGCGGCGGGGCTGATGTTCCTCGGTGTTTGGGTGGTGCGATACTCGTGGGTGCCATGACCGCCACTGACAGCTACAGCGACTCGGTGTGCGTGGTCACCGGCGGCCTTGGCTTCATCGGCTCGAACCTGGCGCTCGCGCTGCACCGAGCCGGGGCGCATGTGCGCATTCTGGACGCGCTGGTTCCGCAGCACGGCGGCGACCTCCGCAACGTCACCACGTTCGCCGAAGCGGGCAGAAGCCACCTGCAGATTGAGGTCGGCAACATCGCCGACGAGGCGGCCACCGTGCCACTGCTGGACGGGGCCGACTTTGTCTTCAACATCGCCGGCCAGGTCAGCCATCACGAGTCGATGGTGGACCCGCTGCGCGACCAGGACATCAACGTTCGCTCGCAATTGGTTCTGCTGGAAACTATTCGTCGCGTGCGTCCGCAGGCGGTGGTGGTGCACACGAGTACGCGCCAGGTATACGGGCGGCCGCGGTACCTGCCAGTGGATGAGGCGCACTCCACCGAGCCGCGCGATATCAACGGTGTCAACAAGCTGGCCGGCGAGCAGTATCACCGCCTGTACGGTGAGGTCCACGACCTGCGCACCGTCTCACTGCGGCTCACGAATGTGTACGGGCCTCGTCAGAATCTCCAGAAGCGTGGCCTCGGGTTTCTTCCGGTGTTCGTCAGCCGGGTTCTGGCTGGCGAGCCGTTGAGCGTGTTCGGGGATGGTCAGCAACTTCGCGATTGCCTACACGTGGACGATGTTGTCGCCGCACTACAGGCCGCCGGTTCGGCATCGACGGCGGGTCGTGTTGATCGCGGGGCGGTGCTGAACCTGGGGAGTGACGAGTCCCATACGCTGCTCGAAATCGCTCAGCTGATGGCCAGCTTGGCGGGCACGGCATCGGACGTGAGCCTCTTGCCATGGCCCGACGACTTGAGCCGAATCGACATCGGCGGTTTCCAAACGGATTCGCGAGCAGCTTCCGCAGCGCTGGGCTGGTCGCCTACGCTGGCATTCAGGGACGGAATTGAAATGACACTCAACTTCTACAGAGAGCATCCGTGGTACCTGTTGTCGACCTGAGCCGCCGAATGGCTCGTCATCGCCAAGCATTCCTCGAGTCCGTCGGCCACGTGCTGGACAGTGGCTCGTTGTTGCTCGGCCCGCAAATGGACGAGTTCGAACGCGCCTTCGCGCAGTTCGCTGGCGGTGCCGAATGCGTAGGGGTGGCCAGTGGCGCCGCGGCATTGCAGCTGGCATTAGTTGCGCTTGGCGTTGGCCCTGGCGACAAGGTGATCGTTCCGGCGATGACGGCCGTTCCCACCGCCGCGGCTGTGTGTGCCATCGGCGCGACGCCGGTGTTCGTCGACGTCGATCTTGACAGTGCGGCAATCGACCCGGCCCTCGCGGCGGCGGCTGTAACGGCTCGTACCGGGGCAGTCATCGGAGTGCACCTCTATGGCCGTCCGTTCGATGTCGCCGCGCTCGCGAGTGCCGTTGCCGTGCCGATCGTGGAGGACTGCGCACAGGCGCACGGTGCCGTCAACCACGTTGCGGGGGCAGTGGCCGCGTACTCGTTCTACCCGACCAAGAACCTTGGTGGAATCGGCGATGGTGGAGCAGTGGTCACCGACGATGATGAGATGGCCCATCAGATCCGTCGCCTACGGGCGCACGGCGCGGCTGCCCAATACGTGCACACCGAGATCAGCCAGAACTTCCGCATGAGCGAGATAGAGGCCGCATGGCTGAACCTCACGCTGCCATTCCTGGCGGCCGACACAGATCGTCGCCGCGAGATCGCTGCGGCCTATCGAGCAGCGGCACCGCACCTTCCTTGGCAGGCCGACCACGAGCGGCACGTGCACCACCTCGCAGTCGTGCGCAGCAGCAATCGCGATGCGTTCCGTGAGCACTTGGGAACTCACGAAGTGGGTAGCGCGGTGCACTACCCGCTGGCGCTCACCCAGCAGCCGGCGTACACGCAGTTCGTGACGGAGGCGTGCCCCAACGCCGAGGCATGGTCGGCTGGTTGCGTCAGCGTTCCGATGTTTGCGGAGCTCACCGACACCGAGGTTGCGACAGTCTGCGCGGCACTGGCGAGCGCGCCCGCATGACCGAGTTGTTGAATCCGTACGTGTCGTCGGTGTCAGCATTTTTCCCGTGCTACAACGATGCGCTCTCCATCGGCAAGATGGTCCGCGATGCACACACTGGCCTCGAAGGGGCGGTTGACGACTTTGAGGTGATCGTTGTCAACGATGGGTCCAGCGATAATTCGCTGGAAGTGCTGCACCAGCTGACCGCCGAGTTCCCACGCCTGAGGATTGTCGACCATGAGGTGAATCGTGGGTACGGCGGGGCCCTGCTCTCCGGCTTCGCCGCGTCCACCAAGCAGTGGGTGTTCTACACAGATGGCGATGCCCAGTACGACGCTGCCGAGATCGTGCGCTGCATCGCCGCGGTCCGCGCGGACACCGACGTCGTGCAGGGTTACAAGATCGGCCGTGGCGATCCGTGGCATCGCAAAGTGATCGGCCGCGTGTATCACCAAGTCGTCAAGTTGCTCTTCCGGCTGCGCGTTCGCGACACCGACTGCGACTTCCGTCTCATCCGCCAGACCGTGCTGGCGAAGGTCACCCTGCGTTCCACAACCGGTGTGATCTGCGTAGAGATGATGTGCTCGTTCCAGCGCGTCGGTGCACGCTTCGTACAGGTTGGTGTCAGCCACTACACACGCCCCCATGGAAAATCGCAGTTCTTCCGTCTGCCCGCCATTGCCCGCTCGGCGCTGCAGCTACTGCAACTGTGGTGGCGTTTGATGATCCGCCGCGACGCCTGACCTCGCGAACGCCGACGCAGAATCGGGATAGCGTGGTTGGCCCTGTGAGCGCTGACCTGTTTCCCGAGTTACCCGCCGAGTCGGCGCAGTTGGTCTTCTCGCGCGCGTGTCGCGACGAAATGATTCGTCGCTTTGAACAGCTGGACCCTGATGCCTCGGCCGACGAGATCACCAAGGAGTACATCGAGGTGACCGTTGCCGAGGCGTTGGAGGATTTGCACACGCCCGGCGCCGGCGACTTCTTCGGTCGTATCACCGACGAGGCGCAGGATCGTTGGTACATCGGGCGCCGGCACATCGAGAACGACCAGCACGATCCTGTGGTGGTCGACTGGCGGGCACCGATTGCGGCGCCGTTCTATCGGGCCACCCATGCGGACCCATTCGGTCTGGCCCATCGTCGTCGCTTCACGGTTGCCGCCGTGCAGGGCGGGCTCAGCGAGCTGACCGCGTACCTCGACGAGCAACTCGACGACCCCGACCACGAAGCGGCGGGGTCCGGCATTCCGGACCCTGTGTTGGCCGAGATTGGCGCAGCACGCACCGGTGCCATGCGCGAGATCGTGGCCACTATTCAGGCCGAACAGGACATGGTCATTCGTGCCCCGCTGGAACAATGCCTGGTTGTGCAGGGCGGGCCCGGCACCGGCAAGACGGCCGTGGGTTTGCACCGTGCTGCCTACCTGTTGTTCGAGCATCGTCGCCGCCTGGTCCGCGACGGGGTGCTGGTGGTTGGCCCCAACAAGGTCTTCCTCGACTACATCGGCAATGTGCTGCCGTCACTTGGCGAGCGCAGCGTGCAGCAGCGCACCGCGCTGGAACTGTGCGTGCCAAAGGTGGAGATCACTGGCGAAGACGACCGCGAGACCCGCCGTGCGAA
>JAYVVY010000361.1:0-2984 GCA_043786575.1 Ilumatobacteraceae bacterium | reverse complement strand
TGACACGACCTCGACGAGGCCGCTGAGGGCCTGGAAGTCGGCTGGATTGCGCGTGTAGAGCGGAAGTCCGGCGGAGCACGCGGTTGCGGCGATCAAGAGGTCGACGGCTCGCGCGCCGCGAGCCTTGCGGCCGGCTGCGACGACAGCTGCGTAGACGCGTCCGTACGCACGCGAGGCCTCGGAGTCGAACGGCAAAGGATCGAAGACAGCTTCCGCCCGCTGCAGGCGGTCTTGCCGTCGTGCCCTCTCGTCGGGATCCTGAGTGGCGTGAGGTCCTGCAGCGAGTTCGGCCATGGTGATGGCGCTGACTGCCGACTCGATGGGAAGTTGTGAGGGGTCGAGGCGTTCGAGGTCGACGACGACCGACGTGTCGAGCAAGCCCCGCCGCCGGCGGACGTCAGGCACGCGGTTCGGCGCCCTGGCTTGCAATGTCGTCGAGGTCTGCGCGGAAGCGCTGGCCGTCGACAGCTGGCGCGTTTCGGAACATTGCAACAACCGCGTCAGTGGACACGAAGCGATGACGGCGCATCGGAGTCAATTCGCCCACGGGCGTGCCGTTGCGCGTGACGATGAAGGTCTCCCCGTGATCGAGTCGGCGCATGATCTCGCCGCTCTCATTGCGAAGCTCGCGCTGAGTGATTGTCTGGGCCATGCGGCAAGTGTAGCACTGCGTGCTACGTTACCGAATGGTGAGCTGCAGGTCCTTCGCAGGTCCCACAGGCAGACCCTGATCACCAGTGTGCCGACCATCATGGTCGCGACTATGGCTGACGGAGTTTGTGGGTTTGCGACCACGAGCACCAATGCGATGGACATCAGAACGAAGTGGAGCCGATTGTGACGCCAGCTTTCCTCTGTCACGAACCATGTGGTGAGCACGTCAGCACCGTCGCTCTAGGGCAGTGCGTAGTGCACGAGGTCCCATTGCCAGGGGTCGCCGCTGGTCTCGAGTCGGTAGAAGCCGTCACCGTCAACCCAGGCGGCTCCGTACTCGGAGCCGTCTGGCGGAAGCGCCATACGTCTGACCTGACCGTCCGGTGTGAGGCGATCGACGAACCACTGGCCGTCCACCAGGATCGAGACCATCACGCTGCCGTCGGCCAACCCCGGCATCGGTCCGAAGTAGGACGGGTAGTCCGTGGGCGCGTAGTTGAATGACGTCGCCGTGCCGTTCCACGTCACGCGGATCTTGGTGGAGTCCTGGGTTGAGACTGGGTTCGCAGCGATGTACTCAACGGTTGGTCGGTCACTCATCACGGGAGTGACTTGCCCATCGACGGGCGAGCCTTGGACCAGGACGTGAGTAGGGGTGAGTTCGAAATTGAGGCCACCGATCGACGGCATTGGATGGTTGCTGAGTGGCTCCGCAAGGTTGTCGGGGTTCATTACCCAAAGTTGCGAGGTCCGACCCTGGCCTTCCCCGAAGTCGCCAGTCATGACGGCGTACACCGTTCCAGCGTCGTCCGCCATCGGCTGCTCGCTCACGATTACGTTCGGCGGCCAGGGCACTTCGGTGGTCGGTACCGGCGCTGCATCGGTTGGCTCTACGAGAAGCCACCGTCCGTTGACGGTGTCGGCGATGAGTACGCCACCGTCGAGCAGTTGGACGGGAGCCCATGGGCGCGCTGGCTCGCATTCCTGACAGTCTTCGACCGCCGCGAGCTGACCTGGACCGCTTCCAACGCCCAACGTCGCTACCGACTCGCTAACAGGCTCGACGGTTTCGACGACGTCGGCAACGACAACTTCTCGGTTAGTCGGAACAGGCGTCGTCACCGTTGTCTCGACCGTCGTCGATGGTGCAACCGTCGTGGACGCGGCGGGGGTTGTCGAGTCGGGAGTCGTCGGGAGGGTCGTTGTGTCGGTGACGTTGACGTCGGTGTCTCGGTTCTGCAGGGCGAGTACTCCGGCGCCGACGAGTCCGATCGTGACTGCCGCGGCCACAGCGAACATCCAACTGTGGCGGGGTGACTCGTGATCGGACACGTCCACCAGATCTTGCTCCGCTCGCACCTGGGCGAGGCCGGCATCGACATCGAAGTCATCGGCCAGCGTCGCTCGCAGCGTCGCTGCAGCGGTGCTGCCTCGTTCGTCGATCGTGGTCATGAGATCACCTCCGCGTCATCGGTGCCCAACAACTGGGCGAGCTTCTTGCGTGCGTTGAACAGCGCCTTCTTGATGGTCCCCGACGAAACCTCGAGCACCCCTGCAATTCGGTCGACGGAGAGATCGTCGACGTAGAACAAAACAGCCGCATTGCGTTGCAGATCCGGCAGCGCCCGCAGCGCCGTCCAGAAGTCATCGTCGACAGGGTCGGCAGCGGCGGACGAGCCCGCAGCGGGAAGTCGCTCGAGTGCGTGCAACTCGCGGACCCGTCGGCGGTGAGTGTCGGTTGCGAGGTTCAGCAGCACTCGCCGAACCCACGCCCCCGGACGATCGAGCGACCCGACCCTGCCCCAGTCGCGATATGCACGCAGCATCGCCTCGTGGGCGAGTTCACCGCCGATCTCGCGGCTGCCGGTGAGGCCGGCCGCGAGGGTCCGCAGCGAACCGACCTCGCGCCGATAAAACTCGTCGAAACCCGTGTCGGCCGCCACTCGACCCGACCGCTGCTGCATCATCACATCTGAACACACGACACAGCTGCCGTTTCGGTTGCCCCCGTGAACGCGGAACATTCCACCTCGCACGCATCCGAAAAGTGGCACACTTCGCCGCCCATGGGCGAGTATTCACCCCCTTTTCGGCAGGGTTACTGGCCCATGGGTGGCGGAGTGTGCCATGTTCAGGTCGTGTCGGCCGGCAATGGTGTCGTTGAGTGAGCGAGCGTCGTTGAGCGCGTGAGTGTCGTTGGGCGAGCGAGCGACTCTGGCCGGGCAATCGGCGGTTAGCGCTGCTCTCAGGCGGGGCGGGCGACGATGGCGAGCGCGGTGCGGTCGTGAACCGTGACGCGGTTGCGGCCGGTGCTGATCAACCCGGCACGA
>JAYVVY010000360.1:0-5226 GCA_043786575.1 Ilumatobacteraceae bacterium | reverse complement strand
GACGGGGCCGCGATCGCGGCCACTCGCGTGGATGTCGATGCGGTCCAGCGCTGGTACATCAGCGACCCGGCCAACCCCGACCAGCCGGCGAACGAGGTGCGCTACCCCGCCGCCGGCACTGCCAATGCGGATGTCACGCTGCACGTGCTGGCACTTGACGGTGGCAGCACGGAAGTCGTATGGGATCGCGACACCTACCCGTACCTGGCCAATGTGCAGTGGGCCGACGCACGGCGGTTGCTGCTGACCGTGCAGTCACGCGACCAGCGTTCGCTGATGGTGCTGGAGGCCGATGCCCGCAGCGGCAGCACCGAGCCCGTGTTCGCGGATGGCGACATCGCGTGGGTGGAGCTGGTACCCGGCACACCTGCGCTGTTGAACCCACAGCTGGACGACGGCGTGCTGGTGATGACGGCCGATCGCAACGGCGTGCGCCGCCTGATGGTGGACGGCGCCGCTGTGACGCCCGACGAGATGCAGGTGCGCGCAGTCGTCGCTGCCGACGATGATGAAGTGCACTTCCTGGCCAACCCGGTCGACGACGCAACGGTGCAGCACGTCTGGCGTTGGCGCACCGACGGCACATTGACTGCGCTGACCGACGAACCGGGAATCCACACCGCAACCATTGGCGGCCCCACCATCGTGTTGCGCAGCGCGGTGCTCGACGAACCGGGTGCGGTCACTCGCGTGCTCGACGGAACCACGATTGCATCCATCACTCACCAGCCACTGGTGACACCAAATGTCACACTGCATCACTACGGCGGGCACTCGCTGGCGACGGCGGTGCTACTGCCCGCCGGTCGCGCAGCAGGCGACGGTGGCCCGCTGCTGCCCGTGCTGCTCGACCCGTACGGCGGCCCGCATGCGCAACGAGTGCTGCACGCGCACAACGCGTATCTCACCTCGCAGTGGTTTGCGGATCAAGGCTTCGCCGTCGTCGTCAGCGATGGGCGTGGCACACCGGGCCGGGGCAGCGACTGGGAGCGATCCGTCCATCTTGACCTGGCCACCTTCCCGCTGGACGACCAGGTTGCGGCATTACAGGCTGCGGCGGCCGAATTCCCCCTCGACCTCACCAAGGTCGCCATTCGTGGATGGAGTTTTGGTGGCTACCTCGCAGCACTCGCCGTCCTTCGTCGACCCGACGTGTTCCATGCGGCCATCGCCGGCGCACCGGTCACCGAGTGGCGGCTGTACGACACGCACTACACAGAGCGATACCTGGGTGACCCCAGCCTCGACGGGACGGCCTACGCCGTCAGTTCGCTGCTGCCGCTGGCCGACCAGCTGACACGCCCGCTACTGCTGGTGCATGGTCTGGCCGACGACAACGTCGTGGCCGCACACACCCTGCAGCTCTCCAATGCGCTGCTCGCTGCCGGCAAGCCGCATGAGGTGTTGCCGCTGGTAGGCGTCACTCATATGACGCCACAGGAGGTAGTGGCCGAGAACCTGCTGCTGCACCAGTTGAACTTTCTGCAGCGCTCGCTAGGCCTCACCAACTAGGTTTCGCTCACCATGAATCAGCGTCTCAAGGATCTCTACACCCATGTCTCGGTGCACGCCACCGCCGACCGAGAGCACGAGGCGGCCATCGAGTTGCTGCTGTTGGTCATGATGGCGGACCGGCACATCTCGACCGACGAGGTGGACGAGATTCGCCACATCAGCGACGACTCGGGTTGGGAGACCGACACGTTCTCCTTCGACCAGTACATCGGCCCGGCCTCGGCCCGCGTACGGGCGGCACTGGCCACACACAAGGTGGAAGCGCTGCTCGACGACATCGACACTCGCGTCGCCAGCACCGTGCTGCGTGCCGCCCTGTTCAGTGCGGCGCGCGACGTCGCCGGTGCCGACCACGAGGTCGACGCCGATGAAGAATCGCTGTTGGGTCAGATCGCAGCCCGCTTCGACTGACGGCCGGACAACGGTGGGCGGCCGAGTAGTGGTCAGTGCCTTCGTGCAATTGCAATTCGGTCGTGTCCGGCAAGGTCGGGTCGAATGTCCACCGCTTCGAGGCCTGCGGCGGTGAGTATCCCTGCGACCGCAGCACCCTGCCCGGTTCCGATCTCCAGTACCAACCACCCACCCGGTCGCAGCCAATCGGTTGCGCCAACGGCAATCGCGTGAACATGCGCCAGGCCGTCGGCGTCTGCGTAGAGCGCCAACGCTGGCTCCCAATCGCGCACCGACTGCTCCACCTCCGGATCATCGTGGGTGATGTACGGCGGGTTGGAGACCACCAACCCAAGCCTGCCCTCGAGTGCCGGCGGCAACGCCTCGAACCACTGCCCATGCCCGAACTGCACACCCGCGCCCGCCATCCCGAGACCAGCCGTGTTGGCGCGAGCAACGTCGAGTGCATCCAACGAGATGTCGGTGAGCCACACGTCAACCAGCCCGCGAGGCAGCTCGAAGGCCAGCGAAAGGCCTATGGCACCGCTGCCGGTACCGAGATCGACCACCGGGATCGGCCGTTCGGACCACTCCGCGGCGGCGCTGCGCACGAGGTCGATGGCAACCTGCGCCACCAACTCGGTCTCCGGGCGAGGGATCAATACTCGACGATCGACCAGCAGGTCGAGATGGCGAAACGCCCAATGGCCCAGCACGTACTGCAGCGGCTCGCCCGCACGCACGCGGGCCAGCATCGCATCGAGATGCGCCATGGAACGCTCTGTCACCGCCGCGTCGAGCACGTCGAGGAACTCAGCCCCGAACGCACCGCTCGCTTCCTCGCAGAGCCACCGCGCCTGCGCACGACCTGCCAGCCCCGCCGTTTCGTTCCACAGCTGACGCCAAGACACCGTGCCATCCGCACACATCCGACCTCAGTCCTCGCCGGCCAGCTGCCGGGCACGTTCCTCGGCGGTGAGTGCGTCGACCGTCTCGTCGAGGTCGCCGGCCAGCACGTCCTGTAACCGGTAGATGGTGAAGCCGATGCGATGATCGGTGAGGCGGTTTTCTTTGAAGTTGTAGGTGCGAATCTTCTCGCCGCGACCACCGCCGCCCACCTGAGACCGGCGCTCGGCCGAAGCCGCCGCGTGCTGCTCGTCCTGCGCCAGCTTCAAGAGCCGTGCGCGTAACACCACCATCGCGCGGGCCCGGTTCTGGATCTGGCTGCGCTCGTCCTGCATCGTCACCATCACACCGGTGGGCTTGTGCGTGATGCGCACGGCCGAGTCGGTGGTGTTGACGCTCTGGCCGCCTGCCCCGCTGCTGCGGTAGACGTCGACGGTGAGGTCCTTGTCGTCGATCTGCACCTCTACCTCTTCCGCCTCGGGCAGCACCAGCACCGTCGCCGACGAGGTGTGAATGCGGCCCTGACTCTCCGTAATCGGCACCCGCTGCACACGGTGGGTGCCGCCTTCGAACTTGAGCCGGCTCCAGGCGGTGTCGCCGTTGATCAGCATGGTGACCTGGTTGATGCCGCCGAGGTCACTGTCATCGTGGTCGAGCACCTCCACCGACCAGCCCTTGGCGGAGGCGAAGGCGCGGTACATGTCGTACAGGTCGCGTGCGAAGAGGTTGGCCTCTTCGCCACCCTCTGCGCCGCGGATCTCCATGATGACGGCACGGCCGTCGTTCGGGTCCTTGGGCAGCATCAGCAGGCGCAGCTCTTCCTCCAGCTCCGCCAGCTCACCTTCGGTTTGTGCCAGTTCATCCTTCAGCAACTGCCGCTCGTCGTCGGTGGCGACGGTCAATAGCTCGCGTGCGGCCTGCGCATCTGCCGTGCGGGCGTGGAAGCGGCGCACGCAGTCGACCACCGGGGTGAGGTCCTTGTAGCGACGCGTCACCATCCGCATCTTGGCCTGATCATTGACGATGTCGGGGTCGGACAAGCTGGCCTCCAGCGAGACGAATTCGTCTTCCACGGACTTCAGTCGATCGAACACCGGTGTCAGAGGTTACGGCGTCAGCCGACTGTGAGGACGGTGAGCGGCGGAGAGGCGAGCGCAGCGATGCGGCGCTGCACGTCGAGGGCGTCACGCGACGGCAGCACGACACAGCACTCGGTGGCTTCGAGGGCCACTCGGACGTCGATCGTGTACGGGACGAGGTCGAGGTCGACTCCGCTGGAGAAGACGACGGCCACCGAACGACCGTCGATGGTCGCGCGAGCGACGCACGGGATGGGGTCTTTGACATTTGGACGCGGAATCGGCGGCGCCACTGCGACGACGGACGTGGCACCGATCAGCTGTGGCTCGGCCACCAGCCGTGTTCGCAGTGCCCGCTCTTGAGCGAGCATGTTGAGCGGGTGACGCGGCGCGCCAACTTGGCGATGCGTGCTGACGGAGGTCACCACATCGGCCAGCGCCTCCGTCGTGGGTCGATTGCCGTGCAACATCTGGAACGCCTCGCGGTCATGAGCACCGACGCCGACCTCCAACCGAACCTCGTCGGTGTATGCATCGGTGACGACACGACACACCTCGAGGCCTTCGACCTCCCCAGAAAGCACCCCGTGTTCGATGACGGGCAGGGCGCCACCCTCGATCATCACGTCGGCCCAGATTTCGTGCTCGGCGGGGACTGGAGGCGCCACCGGCAACGGCTCGGCGACTGCAGGCAGCAAGCCGCGTCCCTCTACGTGCCACACGCTGATCGGATACGCGAAGCCGACCGCACGACGGGCGAGTGTGCCGGTGCCCGTGTCGGCGAGGACATGCAACTCGCCAGCCTCGCGGCGCAGCGCCCACGCAAGTGCCGCGCCCAGGCCGCGCTCGGGGCGTTCGTCCAGCAGCACCCAGGCGGTGCCGTCAACCAGCAGCGCAGCGCCACCGCCGAACTCGCCGGCATCGGCCGGCAGCGTGACGTCGTCAACCCCGAGGTGCTCGCGAACGAGCGTGCGCAGCTTGATGGCGTTGAGTTGCGGACGACGCGACGGCTGATTCATCGCACAAGACGATACGGCGCTGGGCCGCCAGCGAGAACGGCCAAGTCGGCCGCACCCCGTTACGCGGTGAAGTAGCCGACGACGTCGACGAGCACGTCGGTGTTGCCCTGCCCGCAGACGACCAAGATCCTGCCATCGGCACCGACGCGGGCGATCACACTGTTCGCACGAACGGTCCCGGCCGCCAAGTTCAGGTTCGAGGCGTTGGGAAGCGCCGAGCCGCTGGGATACACCGTGAGGAACGTGTCCGACGACGGGGTGACCGCCGTGAGGTTGAGCTGCACGGCCGCAACCCCAGATGCGGGCAATCCATTCGC